>CAYSMI010000086.1:0-7140 GCA_964432165.1 uncultured Acidiferrobacter sp. | reverse complement strand
GAAAAAGGCTGCTAAAAAGAAAGCGACCCGGAAAAAAGCGCGGCGGCGCTGATTAGGCGGCTTACCCGGCTCGCCGGGTCAGCACAAAAGGCGACGGCTTATGCCGTCGCCTTTTTTATTGTGCTGAGGTCGGCTGGTAACGGTGTCCCCTGACGGCGCGCACGATGTATTGCCAGTCGGCCTCCCCCCGCACCTGAACCCGGGGGAAAGTGATGCTGACACTGAAATCACGGGCCTGTCCCGGCGGCACGATCAGTGCAATCTGCGGAGTAGCAACGCCCAGTACCGGGCAGTTTCCGGCCGCGCGATCGGAGTCGTTATGGCAGTCGCGTAACTGGACCTCAATCGTGGCTTCCGATAGCTCAGCATCATCCGAACGGTTCTCGAGCCGACCACGCAAGTCGAAACCGCCGGCATAGGCGGGGATAACGTGAGCCATCAGGAGCTGAACGTCCGATACGGACATCCGTGCAGACTCGCGCTCCCTTTCTCCGGGGATCAGTTGCAGCATCAGAACCGCTCCCCCGATAAGCACGACCAGGATAGCGAATGCCAGACGTGGGTAACGGACTGCGGTCACCACCAGCGCCAAGGCAATAACGCCCAAAAGTATCCAATGCATAAAATGTGATCCCGGTTTACCCTCGATGGTATATATACCACTGTCACCGTGCATCAAACGGATACTGTCACCGGCCAAAGCGCAGCCATTGCCCCTATGCCAACCCCCAACCAAAGCGCAAGCGACAGCGTCAACATTGCTGAGAAAGCGAGAAAGGCTCGAGCGGCGATACATATACCACCTGCGCCCGAGATGCGACGCTCGCTCTTGCAACAGGCGACACAACTGCTCTCACGAGAAGATGCGGTGCTCGTCGCCCATTACTACGTTGACAGCGATCTGCAGGCGCTTGCTGAAGACACTGGAGGCTGCGTGGCTGACTCTCTGGAGATGGCCCGCTTCGGCGTCACCCATCCGGCCAGCACGGTCATGGTTGCGGGTGTGCGCTTCATGGGAGAGACGGCAAAGATTCTGAGTCCGGAAAAAAGAGTATTGCTGGTCGAGCCGGCAGCGGAGTGTTCTTTGGACCTTGGCTGTCCCGCCGACGCGTTCAGTGCATTCTGTGACCAGCATCCGGAACGGACTGTGATTGTCTATGCGAATACCAGCGCCGAGGTCAAGGCGCGGGCGGACTGGGTGGTTACCTCGTCGATCGCGCTGGACCTCGTGGGGGACCTTTCTGCCAGAGGCGAACAAATGATCTGGGCGCCCGACCGGTACCTCGGAGACTATATCAGGCGACAGACCCGCGCTGACCTCCTGCTCTGGGAGGGGAGCTGCATTGTCCACGAGGAATTCAAGGGCGAGGTACTCTCCAGCCTCAGGAAACAGCACCCGCAGGCTAAGGTTCTGGTGCACCCGGAGTCTCCCGCCTCTGTGATCGATCTGGCCGATGTAGTGGGGTCGACCAGCCAGTTAATCGCTGCGGCACAACAGTTGGATGCGTCTTTTTTCATCGTCGCAACCGAAGAGGGGATTCTGTACAAGATGCGCCAAAGCGCCCCGGGTAAAACCTTCGTCGCCGCACCGACGGCCGGAGAAGGGGCCACCTGTATCAGTTGTGCGCGCTGCCCATGGATGCAGATGAATGATCTTCAACGCCTGATTGAGGTATTACGGTCCGGAAGCGGCGAAGTGTTCATCGATGAAGACGTGCGGGTCCGTGCCGCTGTTCCCATCAACCGGATGGTTGAATATGGGCGCGAACGCGCATAACAATCCTGTATCCCCATGAGATACCAACGCGGGCTTCTGCGTGAGGCGACAGATCGTACGGGGGTGCTGCTGGTCAATCTGGGAACGCCCGAAGCCCCCACGGTGTCCGCTGTTCGCCGGTATCTTGGTGAGTTCCTGCATGACCAACGCGTAGTGGAACTGACCCGCTGGATATGGTGCCTTATCCTGCACGGCATCGTCCTGCGGTTCCGACCCAAACGAAGCGCCGCCGCATACACGAAAATATGGAGCGAGACGGGCTCACCACTGATGTCGCTAACGCGCGCTTTGGCCGAGCGGCTTGACACCCATTTTACGCAACGCTACGGCGCCAATATCTGCGTTGCCATGGCCATGCGTTATGGCCAACCCTCCGTGAAACGGTCGCTGGAAAGCCTGGCCGACTCCGGCGTAACCCGCATGGTCGTGTTGCCGCTTTACCCCCAGTATTCCTGCACTACCACCGCTTCTGTCTACGACGCCGTCGGTAAGACATTCCGCGGCTGGCGCAATCTGCCCGCGATACATATCGTGCGGGACTATCATCTGGCTGACGGCTATCTGGATGCCCTCAGTGCTTCGGTACAAGAACACTGGGCCCAGCACGGTAGAGCCGAAAAGCTCGTCATTTCTTTCCACGGTACGCCGCGAAGATACGACGACCAGGGAGACCCCTACCGCTTTCAGTGCGAACGCACCGCGACGGCCCTCGCGCAGCGCCTTGGACTTGGCCCGGAGCGCTGGGTGCTGTCATTCCAGTCACGCTTCGGCCGTGCACCATGGCTACAGCCATACATCGATGAAACCCTGCGTTCGCTGGCCCAGCAGGGAACGAATCAGGTTGACCTGATCTGTCCCGGTTTTGCGGTGGACTGTCTGGAAACGCTTGAAGAGATTGCAAAGGAGAATGCCGACATCTTTCGCAAGGCCGGCGGTCAGGGTTTCGCCTATATCCCCTGCCTTAATGACCGAACCGACCACGTCAAGGCGCTCGCGGAGGTCATCTGTGCCGAAACCCCCAACTGGTTTCCCGAAAACACCGGCCTGCCTGCCGGGTCATAGCGTTTAACGGACGCCTGATCTCAGGGCGCTGATCACAGGCGCCGTCTGCGGCCGCTGATGGTGCCAAATCCAGAATGACTCAGCTGCCTGTTCCACCAGCATACCAAGACCATCGACCGCTCGCGCCGCGCCCAGCCCCAATGCCCAACGCATAAACGCGGTTGGCTGATCCGCATACGCCAGGTCGTAGGCAGTGGTACCCGAATGAAAGATGCCTTCCGGCAGCGTCGGTACCTCGCTGGCCAGACTCGCCGCAGTGGCGTTGATAACAAGATCAAAAGGGTCAGAAATCTCGTCGAGCGCACAGGGATACACCTCACCAGGCGCGCCGATCAAAGCAGCGAGTTCGCGGGCACGTGATGCCGTGCGATTAGCGATGACCATACAGGCGGGCCCGGTTTGCAGAAGCGGCTGCGCAATCCCTCGAGCCGCCCCCCCGGCACCGACAATCAGCACCCGTGCGCCGGCACAGGAGATGCTGAGGTTCTGTTGCAGATCACGCACCAGACCCATCCCGTCGGTGTTGTCCCCGATGATCTGATCGTTCCCCGAAAAAGACAGCGTATTGACCGCGTTTGCGATCCGGGCGCGCTCGGAGACCTCATCGGAGAGTCGAAAGGCCGCCTCCTTGAAGGGCAACGTGACGTTCAGCCCTGCCATACCACCGGCCTGAAGGTTTCGAACACCCTGCTCAAAAGCGATGGGGTCAAGCGCAATCGCCTCGTAGGATAGCGATACGCTACACTGGCGGGCGAAAGCCTCGTGGATCTGCGGTGATTTACTGTGCATAACAGGATGACCCACAACGGCGAAGCGACGTTTGCGGTTCTTGAAGTCAAAAAGATCGGTCATCGGTATGCAGATTGCGGCGCTGCGACGCGGGGGACTATAGCCGAGTTTGGGACAGTTATCGTGACCCGTCGCGCCCCGGGACCTCATATCATTCAAACCTGAAGGTCACAGATGGGATCTCGATTCCCCACGCCACAGCGTCCTGCACGCGTCCTGCCACCTGAAGTAGAAACCCTGGTGCAGGAACAGCTCGCCCGTCTCGAGAACGTCTGGCATCAGCATGGGGCGCAGACCACTGCCCAATCCCTATGGGACGCTTTGCCAGACATTCTGGTGGGCAGCGATTTCATTGCCCGTGCGCTGATGGGCACACGGGCACTGACGGACCGCCTTGATGCCGTCGGGAACCCCGCCGATCTTGACCACCTGCGGCAACGCGTCGAGGCCATCAGCGGAACCCGTGAAGAGGTTGCTTCTGCGCTCAGAGGGGTGCGCCAGGAGGAGATTGTCCGCCTGGGTTGGCGCGATCTCGCGGGTCTCGCACCACTGTCCGAAGTGCTGGAGACCTTGTCAACCCTGGCCGATACCGCCATCGGCGTGGCGTTGGTGTGCGCTTATGCTGAACTGCGGGAACGCTTTGGTGAACCTATCGGCGAAAGCAGCGGTCATCCGGTCCAGTTAAGCGTCCTGGGACTAGGAAAACTGGGCGGGCGAGAGCTCAACATGTCCTCAGATGTCGATCTTGTCTTTGCCTACCGGGAAAACGGGGCAACCGATGGTGCACGATCCATCAGCAACCATGAGTTCTTTATCAAGCTCGGGCAGGCGCTGATTGATATCCTGCAGACACCCACCGATGAGGGCATCGTCTTCAGGGTCGATATGCGGCTTCGCCCCAACGGGGAAAGCGGACCGCTGGCGCTGTCCTTCGACGCCATGGATCATTATTTTCTGACCCACGGTCGGGACTGGGAGCGTTATGCGCTGATCAAGGCACGCCCTGTCGCCGGCGACATTGCCGGAGGCCATGATCTTCTGAAAAACCTTCGGCCTTTCGTTTACCGGAAATACCTCGACTTCGGCGCCTTCGAGGCCATCCGGACCATGAAGACGCTGATCGAACGGGAACTCGCCAAGAAATCGCTTACCGGTAATGTCAAACTCGGCCGCGGCGGGATTCGGGAGATCGAGTTCATCGTACAAAGTCACCAGTTGATCTACGGGGGGCGCGACCCTGCGTTGCGTACCTCTTCCCTGTATGACGCGCTGGCGGTGCTGGAAGACACCGGAATTATCCCCGGCAGCGACTGCGCAATGATGCGCCGGCACTACGACTTTCTACGCGTACTGGAGCACCGCCTCCAGATCATGGATGATGCCCAAACCCACACAGTACCGGTTGAACCGCTTGCCCGGACCCGTATCGCACTCGCGATGGGGTACCCAGAAGCAAAGGCGCTCGATGCCGGACTCGCATCGGTCAACGACGATGTTCACCAGTTATTCCTCGCGGTTTTTCATCGGGAACGAGGACCTGAGGCCCAGGAGAACGATCCGCTTTTTGCCGATATCTGGCAGGACACACTGGCACCCCAGGATCAGGTGGAACAGCTCCAGGCGCTTGGCTTTGGCGACGCGCAGCAGGTACTCACCATGCTGGCCGGCATACGGCACAGCCGTTTCTATCAGGCTTTCTCGCGTGAGGGTCGGGAGCGGCTGGACACACTCATGCCGATGGTTCTCAAGACATGCACAAAGACCGACAACCCGGACACAGCCATCAGCCGGGTGTTGTTTGTGATCGAGTCCATCGGCCGGCGTTCGGCGTATCTCGCCCTGCTGAGTGAAAACCCGCTCGCACTTTCCCAACTGACCCGCCTGGTGAGTGCTTCCAGTGAAATCAGCCACTGGATTGCCGGTCACCCGGTGATCCTCGACGAACTGATCGATCCGATTGCGGCATACCAGGCGCAGGACCACAAAGATATCGAAGAGGAACTGCAGCGCAAGCTCGGCTCGCCTCAGGGGGATGATCTTGAGGCAGCCATGGAAACACTGCGCGAATACCGTCAGGCCTACAGTCTACGAGTCGCCGCCGCGGATGTCGCTGGCCTGATTGATATCGATAGCGTGGCAGCATCCCTCAGCGCGCTTGCCCAGGCGCTGTTGTGCCAGGCGCTTGCGCTGGCTGAACGGACACTGAAGACGCGCGAGCAGCCGCCATCGGATACCCAGCTTGGCATTATTGCTTACGGCAAACTCGGGAGCCGGGAGCTTGGGTATCACTCGGACCTGGACATCGTTTTCATTTACGACCAGCCGGAATCGGAAGATACACCAGCCGCCGTAGCGAGACGTCACTACTTTGGCAGGCTGGTGCAGCGGCTGGTTCATATACTGACCACGCATACGCCGGCGGGTGAGGTTTATTCGATTGATACGCGGCTTCGTCCCAGCGGAAATGCCGGAACGGTCGTCACTCCGATAAAGGCCTATCACGAGTATCTCTCTACATCGGCCTGGACCTTTGAGCATCAGGCACTGGTCCGCGCCCGGCTGGTGGCGGGAAATGAGGCTCTGAAAGAACGTTTTGACAACATCCGGCGCAGCATCCTGTGCCAACCACGTGAGGCAGCCGACCTGCAAAAGGCGCTTCGCGACATGCGCTGGCGTATGCAGCAGCACCACAGGCGCACGGATAAGCCCGGATTTGATCTCAAGCACAGTCCCGGAGGACTGATTGATATCGAGTTTTTGTGTCAGTACCTGGTACTTCGATTTGCCCCACAGGAGCCAGCGTTGACTGAGTGCCGGGGCAATCTTCAGATCATTTCCAAACTCGCCCATTCAGACAGGATTTCACACGAGACAGCAACCACACTTTCGCGGACGCTGCGCCTGTACCTGGCGAAAGACAACGCCCTCAAACTCAGCCGCCGTGAAGCACGCCTGCCCGCTGAGACCTTCGGACCGGAGCGCGAGGCGATCGGCAGGCTGTGGCGCTGTTACCTGGAACCGGATCGACCCTGATCCCGCCAGTGGGAACGTCGGCCACCGAACTGCGGGGGCTTTGATCAGATAGAATTCGAGACCTATCCCGCTCAACTGTAGCCCAAATGACCGACGGTTTTGCAATTTCACTGGTGGTGGGTGCATTTCACCGAGAGGCCTGTAAGACCATGGTCAGCGAAGCGCTGTCGGTCGCAAAGACCTTGGGGCTTGATGTGCGTGAGGAGGTCTGGGTGCCCGGATCCATGGAGAAACCGCTGGCGGCAAAGCGGCTGCTCGCACGTGAGGATATTGATGCGGTGGTGGTCCTCGGGATTATTGAGCGCGGCGAGACTGCGCACGGCCGGGTTATGGGGCAGGCCGTTATCCAGACGCTTATCAATCTGCAGTTGGAGACGAACAAGCCCGTGGGTGTCGGCATACTGGGGCCGGAAATCCTGCCCGAGCAGATCCCGCCGCGCCTTGGACCGTATGCACAGGACGCGGTGCGGGCTGTGCAT
>CAYSMI010000085.1:0-7220 GCA_964432165.1 uncultured Acidiferrobacter sp. | reverse complement strand
TTCATCAATTGGTCAGCCTGCATCCAGAGGCGAACACTTTCAGGCGGCGTCAGCGGCGGACCATCGTAGTTGATGGCTTCGAGAATCTCTGTGGTCGTAATCGAGCGTCCTCGTGTTCTGAATAATCCCCGGGCAATCGCGCGCGCGGCCAGCTTGGAGCCTGTCATGATGTCGTGGCGAAAAAACAGCCACTTTTCGTCCCAGCCGATGATGCTGCTGTTAAGGGTGATCTTTTCAAAAGCGTGAAGCGGCCGGTCAAATCGCACCACGACCCCGCCCGCCACTGGGAACCATTTTTTCTTGAACACCGTACTGACCAATCCGCACTGCGTCACCACGTCAAATCGCCCCAGATCCATCAGCGTCAGGTATCGCCCGTTGTTCATGTGGGCATTGGTGTCGAGATCGTTGGGCCAGACCCGCATTGCAATCTGGGAGGACCTCAAGTCCGGGTCAAGCCGGGTGGTCAGCGCTCTGCCGAACACCCTTCCGGCACGAACAAAGGGATACACGGCGCTAGTGATTCACCGGAAGATCCGGCAGGCAATCAGAAGGCATCGTCCGGAAACTCCATCATCGTCTTGCCGCCGACCATAATGGCGGAAAAGAGCGATCCCGTCTGGGGCAGGATACGTTCCATGAAGAACTGTGCGGTCGCGATCTTGGCTTGGTAAAAGCCGCTGTCATCAGAGTCCTGTTTACCGAGCGCCACTTTTGCCATTTGTGCCCAGAGGTAAGCAAGAGCAACCAGGGCAAAGAGTTTCAGGTACTCACTCGAGGCAGCCCCGGCTTCGTTCGGATTCTTGAGACCGGCCTGCGCGATCTGGCCTGTTGCGATCTGCAAGCGGCCGAAGGCCTTGGCGAGCGGCAGGATAAAGGGCTGCAGTGCGGCATCGGCAGTATTGGCGTCTATCCAGCCCTGGACCGGGTGGAAAAAACGCCGTAGGTAGCGGCCCATATGGGCAGGCAGTTTGCGTCCGACGAGATCAAGTGCCTGGATGCCGTTGGCGCCTTCGTAGATCATTGCAATGCGCGCATCACGGGCGTATTGCTCAACCCCGTTTTCCCGGATGTAACCGTGACCGCCGTACACCTGGACAGCCATTTGCGCAGCGTCGTGACCCGTTTCAGAAAGGTAAGATTTCACAAGCGGCGTCAGCAACTGAACGAGATCATCCGCCTCCTTGCGCTGCTTGGGGTCCTCGCTTCGATCACGGACATCGATGTTACGGCCAATCCAGACCGCCAGCGCCCGGCTACCTTCGGTAAACGCACGCATAGTGAGCAGCATTCGCCGGATATCCGGATGTACCAGCAGCGGATCTGCCGGTTGGTCCGGATACTGGGCACCGGTCAGGGAACGGCCCTGCTGGCGGTCTTTGGCGTATTCCACGGCTGCCTGGTAGGCGCTTTCTCCAAGGCCTAATCCCTGAATACCGACACCCAGGCGTGCGTCGTTCATCATGGTGAACATCGCCCGCATACCCTTATGAGGCTCACCAATCAGCCATCCCTGCGCGTTCTCAAGGCTCATCTCGCAGGTCGCCGAAGCCTTGATCCCCATCTTGTTTTCAATGCGGGCGCAGCGCATGGAGTTGCGCTCACCTGCTTCACCATCGGCGTTAGGCAGAACCTTGGGGACCAGAAAAAGGCTGATCCCTTTGATTCCGGCCGACGCATCCGGAAGACGGGCCAGCACCAGATGAATGATGTTTTCCGTCAGGTCGTGTTCGCCGGCGGTGATGAAGATCTTGGTGCCGGTCAACTGATAGGAGCCATTCTCGGCCGGGACAGCCTTGGTTCGGATCAACCCAAGGTCTGTGCCGCATTGAGGCTCCGTCAGGCACATGGTCCCCGACCAGATTCCGCTGACCATCTTCGGCAGGTAGCGCTCTTTGATCTCGTCGCTGGCAAAGGTATTGATGGCGCGGTAGGCGCCTCGCGTGAGCCCGACATAAGTTGCAAAAGCCACATTTGCCGAGCAGGCCATCTCTTCCAGCAGCACGTTGAGTGCGCCGGGCATGCCCTGACCACCGTATTCGGGGTCACAGGGCAATCCAATCCAGCCTCCTTCGGCATATTCCTGGTAGGCCTTGGCAAATCCCGGCGGCGTCGTGACCTTTCCATCCTCATACTGGCAACCATGGCTGTCGCCCGTCGCGTTCAAGGGGAAGAGTTCATTCTCCGCAAGACGTGCCGCTTCTTCCAGGACTGGTTCGACGAGATCTGCAGTGGCATCTTCACAGCCGGGCAATGCGCAAATCTCGGCCGGATCAAAAAGCTCGTTATAAACGAACTGCATATCGCGCAAGGGCGCGGAATAACTAGGCATGGTGTTTTCTCTTAAAGGATCAGTTACGCAGCGGCTTGCCGGTCTCCAGCATATGTTCGATGCGGTCGAGGGTCGGTGCAGTACGAAGCAGGCTGACAATGGCGGCGCGCTCGAGGTTCAGCAGTTTGTCCTCGGCCAGGGTTTCTGTCGGGTCTACCTTGCCTCCCGCGAGGACATGCGCAAGTTTTTTGCCGACCGTAACATCGTGGTCGGTCGCCTTGCCGGCACGCCTGAAATCGTTGAGCACCAGCGTCATGGCTGCCTCCCCCGAAGGACCTGGCAGCTGGAGTTCACGAGGTTCAGGCGGCGTATAGCCTTTGACCATCGATAGGGCGCGCTCCTTGGCGTGTGCCAGCAGGCGATCCCGATTCATCACGATGCTGTCACTCGGTCTCAGATAGAGCAGGGCACGGGCTTCCTCAGCAGACTTGGCTACCGTTGCAGTCGCGACGGTCTCGAACACTTTACTGACGGCGGGCATGGGGCCATTGGCGTGTTTGGGATTGTCACTCCAGCGAAGGAGCATCTCCTTACAGCCCCCCCAGGCCGGTACAAGGCCGACACCCACTTCAACGAGGCCCATATAGGTTTCGGCATGGGCCTCAATGGCGTCGCAGTGCAACAGAATCTCGCAGCCGCCGCCGAGCGCCATTCCGGAAGGTGCACCGACCACCGGGAAAGGCGCAAATTTGAGCTTCTTGTAGATATCCTGTCCCTGCTTTACCGACTCCGTGATCTTCGGCCAGGCCGCGATATTGGCCGCAAAGAGCGCAAGGCCCACATTGGCGCCAACTGAAAAGTTGGTACCTTCGTTGTGGATGACGAGCGCCTCGTACCCTTGCGCCGGGATCATCTTCAGGGCATTGGCCGCCATCATCATGATGCCTTCATCAACCGCATTCATTTTTGAATGAAACTCAAGACAGAGCACTTTGTCGCCGATGTCCCAAAGGCTAGCCGATGCGTTGCCGGCGACCCGTTCAGAGGAGCGTTTGATATCCGAGAGCAACACCACCCCATCGGCACGTTCAACATTGTGGTAGGCGCCATCGGTGCCAAAGTACTGAAGCTGACCGTCTTGCGTCCGGTAAAAACTGTCATCACCCACCTTTTCGAGCAGCGGTGGCACTGCCATGCCTTCGGCGGCGAGGCGCTCGGCAAACCAGCGCGGCCCAAGTTTGTCGATGAGCTCAAACGGCCCCCACTTCCAGGCGTAGCCGTTTTTCATGGCCTCGTCGACAGCATGGATATCGTCGGCGATCTCGGGCACCAACGCCGCGGCATAACTCAATGTGTGCGATAGCACCCGCCAGGCATATCGGCCCCCGCGGTCCGGATGTTCGACCAGCGCACGCAGTCCGCCGCGGGCCGCCTCTACGCTTTCAAGGACTGGTTTATTGGCAGGATGATATTCACCCGAACTTAAATCCAGCGCCTCTTTGATCTTTTCTCCGCCGCTACGGTTCAGCCGATAGAACCCACCCTTGCCTTTTCTACCGGTATAGCCTTCAGCGATCATCTTCTCGATGAATTCGCTGCGACGGTGAATATCGCGGTACATGTCGCCTTCGGGCAGTAGCGAGAGCATCGATTGCTCGACGTGGGGCTGCAAATCGATCCCGACGAGATCCAACAGGCCGAAAATTCCTGTTTTCGGGATACCCATCGGCTTGCCGATGACCGCATCGGCTTCCTCAACGGTGATGCCATCCTCAAACGCGAAACGCACCGACACACCCATCCACAGAATGCCAATCCGGTTGGCAATAAAGCCGGGGGTGTCCTTGCAGTCGACAACCGATTTGCCGAGCAGTCGGTCACCGAAATACCGCAGGGCGGTGATCACCTCGGCCTGGGTATCGGGGCCCGCTACAAGTTCCAGCAGGCGCATGTATCTCGGCGGATTGAAGAAGTGGGTCACCGCAAAGTGCTGGCGAAAATCCTCCGGCATATCCGCAACGAGATGATCAAGCGGAATCGTCGAGGTATTTGAAGTAACAATACAGCCGGCTCGGCGATGCGCGTCTACTTTCTGGTAAAGATCCTTCTTGATCTCAAGATTCTCCAGCACCGCTTCGATCACGAGGTCACAATCAGCCAGCCAATCCAGATGATCATCCAGATTTCCGGGCCGTATCCTTGCGGCGTTGCGTGGGTGCATCAGTGGCGCGGGATTGGTCTTGCGCATGCGCTGAATTGCGCCTTTGGCGACAGCATCACGGTCCGATCCTTCTTGCGCCACAATGTCGAGCAGGACAACCTCAAGCCCCGCATTAGCGGCCTGTGCGGCAATGCCCGAGCCCATGACGCCCGAGCCAATGACAGCAACTTTCTGGATTGACGGCATTTAGGCGGCCTCAAGGACAGTGGCGATTCCCTGACCACCACCAATGCATTGGGTCGAAAGGGCGTAACGGCCTCCCTCCCTTTGCAGAACCTGTGCCGCTTTGCCGGTAATGCGTGCACCGGTCGCGCCGAGCGGATGCCCGATCGCAATGGCACCGCCATCGATGTTCACTTTTGCCGCGTCGAGTTCGAGATCCCGGATAGAGGCAATCGACTGGGTGGCAAAGGCTTCGTTGATCTCGATCACATCAAGATCCTGGGCGCTGATACCCGCCCGGCTGAGTGCTTTGCGTGAGGAGAATATGGGACCTAAGCCCATGGTTTCGGGCTTGCAGCCGGATACCGCGATACTGGCGATGCGGGCCATCGGCTTGAGGCCGTTTGCGCTGGCATATTCCAAAGAGCAGACCAGCGTTGCTGCGGCCCCGTCCGTCAGCGGTGAGGAAGTCCCCGCGGTTACGGTGCCGTTCTCGTCGAAGGCAAGTTTCAGCCCGGCAAGTCCTTCAAGGTCGGTGGTGGGACGAAGACAGCCATCCTCATCCACAGAACTCCCGTTGATCGCAATGGGCACAATCTCATCGGCGAGACGTCCTTTCCCCTGCGCCTCAGCCGCTTTGTGCTGACTGGCAACAGCAAAGACTTCCTGTTCTTCCCGGCTGATTGCATACTCCCGGCCGACGTTCTCGGCAGTTTCGCCCATTGACATGTAGGCCGCCGGCATGCGCTCGCACAATGCGGGATTGGGCATCGGGTTGAAACCGGACATCGGCACGCGGCTCATCGACTCAACACCAGCGCAGATGAAGACATCGCCCGCGCCCATCTGGATGGCGCCTGCGGCCGTATGAATTGCCTGCATCGACGAGCCGCAGAACCGGTTGATCGTGGCTCCGGCAACCGAAATCGGAAGACCTGCCATGAGGCCGACCAGCCGTGCCATATTGAATCCCTGTTCACCCTCGGGGAAAGCGCAGCCGAGGATCAGGTCCTCGACATCATCCGGGTTGACCCCGGTGCGCTCGATCAGGCCCTTCACAACATGAGCGGCAAGATCATCCGGGCGGACCTTGGTCAGCGCACCTTTGGTCGCAAAGTGGAAAGGTGACCGGGCATATCCGGCGATCACGATGTCTTTCATTGCAAATCTCCTTGGAAAAGAATTTGTTATGTCTTCTGTGTGCTCAAGGCAGTGTCGCTGCTCAGGCCTGTGCGGCCTGACCTGATACTTCCTGCATAGCGGCCAGCGCCTGTTCCCGGACGCTGGTGAGTTCCTTGAGGGTGTCATCGAGGTCGACTTTTTGTGACTTGAGCTCCTCAATGCGGCTATTGACCTTATCCAGCAGCAGCAGAATCTGGTCATGCTGGGTGGGGTCCGCATCATAAAGGTCGAGGTACTCGCCAATATCGGTGAGACTGAATCCCAGACGCTTGCCCCGCAGGATGAGCTGCAGACGACCGCGCTCCCGGTGGGTATAGATCCGCGTGGTGCCGGCCCGGCGCGGCGTCAGCAGGCCCTTGCTCTCATAAAAACGGATCGCCCGGGCCGTAATGCCGGTTTCCCGGGCGAGTTCGGTAATCGTGAGCATGTCACTCATCATGGCGGTCATGAGCTGGCGGATCCCTGCTGTTTCTCAGCTTCTTCTGCGACCAGCTCCTTTTTGGAGAGTTTGCCGATGATGGTTTTGGGCAGTTCCAGACGGAACTCGATCTCGGAGGGCATCTCGATCTTCGAAAGCTTGTCCTCGAGGAAAGACCTCATCTCAGCCTCGGTTACCTGCTCATCGTCTTTGAGTCTCACGAAGGCCTTGGGACTTTGTCCGCGATAGTCATCATCGATGCCAATAACGGTCACCTCGGCGACGGATGGGTGCAGATAAATCGCCTCTTCGACCATGCGTGGGTAGACGTTGTATCCGCCGCATAGAATCAGGTCCTTTATGCGGTCGACCAGAAAAAAGTGCCCCTCTTCGTCCATGTACCCCACATCGCCCGTACGGAACCACCCCTCACGCAGGCTGTCGGCAGTTTCTTCGGGACGGTTCAGGTAGCCTTTCATGACTTGCGGCCCTTTGATCCAGACCTCGCCGCGTTCACCCACGGGCATCGCATCGTGTGGCGGCTCAAGATCACGAATGGAGATCTCAGTGCCAGGCATGACCTGGCCGATCGAGCCGGCTTTGTTAGGGTCGTTCATGGCGTTGCAGGTGGCGACCGGTGCGGTCTCGCTCAAGCCATAGCCTTCGACCAGGCGGCAACCCGTCAGCCGTTCGAAAGTTTCCTTGACCTCGAGCGGCAGTGGCGCCCCGCCTGAGACGCAAAAGCGCACGGTCGAAAGGTCATGCTTGGAAAGATCCGGACTTTGGTTGATCGCGGTATAGATCGTTGGAACTGCGGGGAAGATGGTGGGCTTCTTCTTGCTGATCGTTGAGAGCGTTTGCCCCAGTTCATAGCGGGGCAGCAGGATCATTTGCGCGCCTGAAGCCACTGCGAAATTCATGACCGCCGTCATGGCGAAGACGTGGAAAAACGGCAGGATCCCGAG
>CAYSMI010000084.1:0-7334 GCA_964432165.1 uncultured Acidiferrobacter sp. | reverse complement strand
AATCTGCCCGGGCTGACGGGCCTTGTGAATGCTGAGGCCGTACTGAGTTGTCAGAGTCTCAACAAGACCCCCGGGGGTCTTGTATCGTAGGTGCCCGGTTTTTCGATCCTCTTTGGGGATCCCGATCATGGCTGGGTTGCCGCAGGCGAAGACGTGAGTGTTCCCGGGCGTAATCGTGACGCCGTGCTCCTTTGCGAGGATTCCATCGCGAAAGTAGTCCTGGATGTAGCGTTTGGGGCCGCCTTCACGGGTCACCAGCGAGATGTAGACAAGATTCGGATGGGTTTTTTGAAACTCGCGGATCTGATCGGCATACGCGAGTTCGGCGCCGTAGCGCACGCACTCCATCATGACGACCTGCTTGCAGGTCTTCACGCAAGCTTCAAGCATCGTCATATGAGGCGCAACGCCGGTACCGGTCGACGCCAGGATGATGGTCATTTCAGGATGCAGTTCAGGCAGCAGATACGTGCCGACCATCTTTGGCTTGACAAAGAGCCGGTCCCCTTCACCTTGCTCAAATAGGATCGGCGTCAGATCGCCCTCGGGTACCCGGATGATCAGCAATTCCAGCAAATCTGGATCGATTGCCGGACCTAATGACTGTGAAAGAGAGTAGGCGCGGCGAATCAGTTTTTTGCCATCCGGACCCACCAGGCCGATGCTGACATAGTGTCCGGGCTGTCGTCCCGGGATGGGCGCGTCGGGCCGGATAAAGAAAATCGACAGCCCGTCGGCAACGGATTCGATTCTCTCTATGGTCGCATTGTAGGTGTCGATCCCGGTTGGCTTGTCTGTGGACATTGGGTTCGCGATTGACTAGTCTGATCCCCAGCGGAAAGCCTTCATTGAACCCGGCAACCGGCAGGCGGTAAGCAAGATGGAATCCTGCTACGGTACACCAGGCGGATATCAGAGACAATGACCAAATCACCTTCCCGCCCGGCTTTGCTCCGCGCCGTTCTGTTCGATGTCTTTGGCACGGTGGTCGATTGGCGCTCGTCAATCGCAAGAGAAGTGCAGGCAGCGTTTGCGGATCACAATGCCTCTGTCGACAGCGTTGCCTTTGCAGACCGGTGGCGGGCGCTCTACCAGCCTGCCATGTCGCGGGTACGTTCGGGCGAGATCGATTTCGTGCCTCTGGATGAGTTGCACCGTCAAAACCTCGATCAAGTGCTGGAGGAATTCTCTGTCGATTGTCTGAGTGAGACGGAAAAAGTCGATCTGAACCTCGCGTGGCATCGTCTTGACCCTTGGCCTGATGCCGTTGCCGGTCTTGAGCGATTGAAAAAGGGCTACGTCGTCGGCACCCTGTCGAACGGCAATATTGCCCTGATGGTAAACATGGCCAAGCGCGCACAACTTTCCTGGGATGTCATTCTCGGGGCCGAGGTGGCCCGCGCCTACAAGCCCCAGCCGCAGGCTTATCTTGGCTCAGCGCAGGCGCTCGGCCTGACTCCCGGTGAGTGTATGCTGGTGGCAGCACACAATGATGATCTTAAGGCAGCGATACAATGCGGCTTTAAGACGGCTTTTGTCGAGCGGCCATTTGAGCATGGGCCTAACCAACAGTCGGATCTTGTCGCGCTGGGGGATTACGACCACATCGCCCGCGATTTTGTTGACCTCGCTGTTCAGTTGGGATGCTGACCGGTACGCACCGCGCAACAGAGCCACTGGTAAGAACGATCCTCAGTGATTCGCTTCTTTCGCGCGTGCCCGTTCCCCGAGTACCACGGCGAGGCCACTCGCAACCACCAGGATCGCACCGAACACCACATTGACCGTCGGTACATCCGCGAACAGTAGAAAGCCCCACAAAGCGGCCCAGATCAAAGTGGTGTATTCCAGGGCGCCGACCAGATAAACCGGTGCATAGCGAAACCCGTTGGTGAGCGCGTACTGTCCAATGAGTGCCACCCCGGAAAGGCCCAGCATGAGCAGCAGACTACTGAGGTTCGGTGTCTGCCATGTCCACGGGGCGCTGATGAGAGAAACCAGCAGAATAAAAATCGCACCGCTCAGCAGCATTAACTCGGAGGATTCGGTTCGGGAAAGGTGTCGGGTATAGATGCCGAGCGCCGCGAAACTGAAGCAGCCAAAGAGGGCGGCGCCGGCACCGAGCCAATCTACTTCACCGCCCGTGGGCCTGATAATGAAGAGCACACCGATGAAGCCCACGATGACTGCCATGATCTGACGGCCGCTGGGAACTTCCGCGAGGATCACGCCCGACATGATGGCAAGAATGACCGGATACGCGGAGGCAATCGAGATGGCGTCGACCAGAGGCATCCGTGTGATCGCAAAGTAGTAGCTCAAAAAGGCCATCAGGTTGACCATCGCGCGCAGCAGATGACTGCCGGGCCGCCGGGTCACGAGCCCCTGGGGACCCCAGCGCCACACGCAGATCAGTGCAAACACAGGGATCATGATGGCGCTGCGAACGAGCAGCAGTTGGAGGAGCGAAAAGTCGGTTGAGAGCCACTTGACCAGCGCATCCTGAGCCGAGAAGAAAAAGGACCCGATCAGGGTAAAGGCCCCGCCCAGCAGGATAATACGTTTCAAGAAGTCGGCTGCCTCATCGACGAGGTTAGGGCGTTGTTAACGAAGCGTCTACGGTATGAGTTGACGCGCGTGATGCGCGATGTGATCGCCGATGAAAGAAGCGATGAAGTAGTAACTGTGGTCATAGCCCGGCTGAATCCGAAGTTCGAGTTCCCGCCTGGTATCACCAAAGGCGGCACGCAGCGCCTCGGGCTTCAACTGTTCGTCCAGGAAAGGGTCTGCGTCTCCCTGGTCCACCAGCACCGCCCCGCGAAAGTCTGATTCCAAGACCAGCGCGCAGGTGTCCCAGTTTTCCCACTGGACCCGATCCGGTCCAAGGTAACCGCTGAAAGCTTTTTCGCCCCAGGGGCAGTTGACGGGATTGCTGATCGGGGCAAACGCGGAACAGGAGCGGAACACCTCGGGTTTTTTCAAGGCACAGATCAGCGCGCCGTGCCCGCCCATGGAGTGCCCCATCACACCCAGCCTGTCTGGATCACCCTGAAGTTCGGTCGTCACGATCCCGGGCAGCTCCTGAGAAACATAGTCGAACATCCGGTAATGGTCGCTCCAGGGCGCTTGCGTGGCATTGATGTAAAACCCGGCACCTGAGCCGAAATCGTAATCGTCGTCTTCGCCAGGAAGGGCGAGACCCCGGGGAGAGGTGTCCGGCATCACCAGCATGATGCCGTGTTCGGCGGCATAGCGCTGGACCCCGGCTTTTTCGGCAACGTTGGCCCATGTGCAGGTGAGACCGGACAGATAAAACAGCGTTGGCCGCGAGGAGGAACTCTCCGGCGCTGGATCGAAGACCGCAAATTCCATATCGCAGCGCGTACTGGAACTGGCGTGGCGGAACACGCGCTGTATTCCGCCAAAGGTTCGGATCTCCTGGATGCATTCCATTGCAATCGCGTCTTAGAACGTTACAACACTGCGGATCGACTTGCCCTCGTGCATCAGGTCAAAGGCGCTGTTGATCTCATCAAGCGGCATGGTGTGGGTGATGAGATCGTCGATGTTGATCTTTCCATCCATATACCAGTCAACAATCCCGGGCACATCGGTTCGTCCCTTGGCACCGCCGAAGGCGGTACCCCGCCAGTTGCGTCCGGTGACGAGCTGGAAGGGCCGGGTCGATATCTCTGCCCCGGCGGGTGCGACGCCGATGA
Source organism: uncultured Acidiferrobacter sp. (assembly GCA_964432165.1). Classification (GTDB taxonomy): domain Bacteria; phylum Pseudomonadota; class Gammaproteobacteria; order Arenicellales; family UBA868; genus UBA868. Next base: position 3,615 of record CAYSMI010000084.1, on the reverse strand, counting down.
TGATGCTGGTACCCCATCCTTTGTGACAGCACTCCAGCGCCTGGCGCATCACCTCGACGTTACCGATGCACTCAAAACTGTAGTCGGCGCCACCGCCGGTGAGTTCGACCAGATGCGGCACCAGGTCGCCGTCCACCTCGGCAGGGTTAACAAAGTGCGTCATGCCGAACTTCTTGCCGAGGGCCTCGCGCTCGGGGTTGAGATCCACCCCGACGATTTTGTCTGCGCCGACCAGTCGGGCACCCTGCACCACATTGAGTCCGATACCGCCAAGCCCGAAGACAACCACGTTCGCACCCGGCTCGACTTTGGCCGTATTGATGACTGCCCCGATTCCGGTGGTGACACCGCAGCCGATGTAGCAGACCTTGTCGAAGGGTGCATCCTCACGGATCTTGGCAAGCGCGATTTCCGGCACGACGGTGTAGTTTGCAAACGTGGAAGTCCCCATGTAGTGAAACAGCCGATCGCTACCCAGCGAAAACCGGCTGCTTTCATCAGGCATCAGTCCGCGTCCCTGGGTTTCGCGAATGGCCTGGCACAGATTGGTCTTGCCTGACGTGCAGTAGTCACAGGTACGGCACTCGGGGGTATAGAGGGGAATGACATGATCCCCCGGCGAAAGGGAGGTCACGCCCTCACCGGTCTCAACCACGATGCCGGCACCTTCATGCCCCAGAATTGCAGGAAACAACCCCTCCGGGTCATCACCGGACAGCGTGAAGGCGTCGGTATGACACACACCGGTCGCTTTGATCTCAACCAGCACTTCACCCGCGCGCGGGCCTTCTACGTTAACCGTTTCAATGCTTAATGGCTGGCCGGCTTTGGTGGCGACCGCCGCTCGCGTTTCAATCATCTTCTCCCCCTGGGGTTTTTTGAAAAATCCGCCCGAGCATTATAGCCAAGCGCACTGCGTGCTTGACGCTGATAGGGCGCTTACGTCAGTCTGCGGATTCGATTGTCATTACCCTTAAAGAATTCACCTTGAAGATGTGCTCACATCTCGTTGGTCCTGCTGCCCTCATTTGCCTGATTGTTGGGACAACTGCTTCGGCTGCCGGCGGGGAAGTGTTTGAGAGCGACAAAGCAAAATTTCAGGTAGTCACGGTAGCATCGGGTTTTAACCACCCATGGTCGATGGCCTTTTTGCCTTCCGGCGAGATTCTGGTGACTGAGCGCTCAGGCACCCTTCGACTGATTCGAGGCGGTGTACTGCAGGCCGCACCAGTCAGGGGTCTGCCCGCGGTTTCCGCCAAGCAGGATCAGGGCGGTCTTCTGGACATTGCGCTAGACCCCGACTTTGAGGAAAACCGGCGCCTTTGTATCTCGTACGTAGCCAAAGGGGAGGGCGGGCGCGGCACGGAGATTGGCTGCGGCATTTTTCGTAATGATCGTCTTGAAGATCTGCGGGTGATTTTCCGTGCGGTTCCCAAGAATAAATCCGGCCGTCATTTTGGCTGTCGCCTGCTTTTTGCCGGTGGATACCTCTACGCCACCCTTGGTGACCGGGGCAAGCGGCCCCAGGCCCAGGATCCGGGGACACATCCCGGTTCGGTGGTGCGGCTTCTTGCCGATGGTGCCATCCCGCCGGACAATCCTTTTGTCGGGAAAAGCGCTCACCAGCCTGAACTCTATACCTATGGTAACCGCAACCCACAGGGTCTTGCCCGTCATCCGGTGACCGGGGAGATCTGGATGCATGAGCACGGCCCCCGCGGCGGTGATGAACTCAACCGGGTGATCGCCGGTGCCAACTACGGTTGGCCAGTCATCAGTTACGGCAAGGAGTATTTTCTGCCCAAAGCCGTCGGCGAGGGTACGCACAAGGCGGGCATGGAGCAGCCGGTTCACTACTGGGTGCCGTCGATCGCGCCTTCGGGAATGGCCTTTTACTCGGACTCCCGGTTTCCTGGCTGGCAGAACAGTCTTTTTATCGGTTCGCTGAAGTTCCAGGAACTCGTACGCCTGGAACTCGATGAAGGCCAGGTGGTTTCGGAGGAGCGGTTACTCAGCGGGGAATACGGCCGCATACGGGATGTCCGTCAGGGGCCCGACGGTGCCCTGTATCTGCTGACCGATGCTGCAGACGGGCTGCTGCTGAAAATTGCCCCCGTCGATTGAGCGTGCATGGCGCTATCATAGACACGACTCTAACGTTCCATTTTCGAGGCCAAAGTGAAGCTTTCGGATCTTGAGATTTTTGTTGTCGGTAATCCGCCCCCGGGCTGGGGCGGGCGGTACTTTATTTTCGTCAAGTTAACTGCCAGCAACGGACTGGTCGGTTATGGCGAGGTGTACTCCGCCTCGGTCGGTCCCGAGGCCATGCGCGGCGTCATTCAGGATGTTTTTGAGCGGCACATGGCGGGGGAGAATCCCGAAAACACCGAGATGATGTTTCGCCGGACGTATTCTTCCGGATTCACCCAAAGGCCCGATCTCACGGTCATGGGCGCCTTCTCCGGTCTGGAGATGGCCTGTTGGGACATCCTTGGCAAAGCGCACGAGCGGCCGGTTTATGCGCTCCTTGGCGGCCTGATGAACGAACGCATCCGCTCCTACAGTTATCTTTATCCGCTGGAGCACCACGACATAAACGCTTTCTGGAATGACCCCGAGATGGCGGCCGAGAGCGCCCAGAATATGATCGAGCAGGGCTTCACCGCGCTGAAGTTTGATCCGGCGGGGCCCTACACCCTTCGCGGTGGCCATCAGCCTGCGCTCAGTGACATCGCTCGGTCCGTCGCCTTCTGCCGGCGTATCCGGGAGACCGTCGGCACACGTGCCGATATTCTCTTTGGCACCCACGGGCAGTTCACCACCTCCGGTGCTATCCGGCTCGCAAAGGCACTGGAACCTTATGACCCGCTCTGGTTTGAAGAGCCGTGCCCGCCCGATAATCTTCTGGAGTTTGCCAATGTGGCGCGTCAGTGCCGGATCCCGATTGCGACGGGCGAGCGCCTGACCACCAAAGCGGAATTCTCGGCGCTCTTGCGTACCGGTGGAGCGGCCATTCTGCAGCCCGCGCTGGGCCGTTCCGGCGGCATCCTGGAGACCAAGAAAATCGCGGCGATGGCCGAGGCTTTCAATGCGCAGGTCGCGCCGCACCTTTACGCAGGACCGATTGAGTGGGCGGCCAATATCCAGCTGGCGGCCAATATTCCCAACCTGCTTATGGTCGAGACGATTCAGACAGGGGGTGATTTTCATCGCCGGTTGATCGGCGATACCATCCGCTGGGAGTCAGGCTACGTCGAGGCGCCTACTGCGCCGGGTCTTGGCATCGCGTTTGACGAATCGGTTGCCCGCGCCCACCCCTGGGAAGGCGACGGCCTTCATTTGGAAATGCGTGAAGAACCTTGTGATTACGCTTCTGAGAATGTCTTTCTCGGCGGCGCGCCGCCGGTCGAGCGCGACCCTGCCGATTGAGGCGGATTGCTAGAGTGATCAAAAAGTGCGGAGATAGCGAATGGCAATAGCCGAAATCTCGTCTGAGTTCACCTGGAAATGCGGCCACACCTGGCGCCGTGCGTCGGTGAATACGCTCTGGTGCCTTGCGGGCTGCTCGATCGGGGATTTCGGAACGATTCTTTTCTTTCAGTTGACCGGCATCGG
>CAYSMI010000083.1:0-7347 GCA_964432165.1 uncultured Acidiferrobacter sp. | reverse complement strand
CCCCGACCCCCTGCTCCCAAAGCAGGTGCGCTACCAGACTGCGCTATGCCCCGACTGTGGGCGGCGACCTCCGCCCCAGGCGCGATTTTAGCGGATAACCCCTTGCGGGGCGCAGTTGTCGGGCTAAGCACTTCTCGATGAAAAATCTGCTGGATGATTCTGGCTCACCACAACTCGAAGCGCCGGCTGTTTAGTTCACGACACGAGGCGCGCCAAGGTCACTTGATTTTCTTCAGTCCAACCCCATTTGTACTGACGGTTAAGATTTCCAAAGCCTGTCAGGAATTGTCTATTTATCAGCCCGGAGTATCGCAAGATGTCGCAGACCACCACCGCCCAGACCCACAGTTTCCAGACCGAAGTGAAGCAGCTGCTACAGCTGATGATCCATTCGCTCTACTCGAACAAGGAGGTCTTTCTGCGCGAACTGATATCCAACGGTTCAGATGCCTGTGACCGACTCAGATTCGCCGCTCTGACAGATGCCAGTCTGATGGAGGATGGTGAGATCCTTGGGCTCAAGGTCAGCTTCGACAAGAATGAAAAAACCGTCACGATAACGGATAACGGTATTGGCATGACCACCGATGAAGTCATCGAGAACATCGGCACCATCGCCCGATCGGGAACTCGGCAGTTTCTCGACGCATTAAGCGGCGATGCCGCCAACGACGCCAATCTGATCGGACAGTTCGGCGTCGGTTTCTATTCCGCATTTCTGGTGGCGAAAAAGGTCGAACTGACTACACGCCATGCGGGTGAACCCGTTGATGCCGGTGTGCGCTGGGTCTCAAACGGCGAGGGTGAATACAGCATCGAGTCTGTAGAGGTCACGGAGCGCGGCACCACCATCACGATTTACCTTCGGGATGAAGATAAGGAATTCGCCGAGGATTTTCGCCTGCGCGGAATTATCAGCCGGTACTCAGACCACATCTCCTTGCCCATCGAGATGCCCTCTGAGGAAAAAGAGAAAAAGGGTGAGTGGGAGTCTGTCAACAGCGGCTCCGCACTTTGGTCCCGACCCAAAACCGAAATTTCCGAAGAGGAGTACCAGCGTTTTTATCAGTCATTGAGTTATGACAGCGAAGCACCACTGGCGACCCTGCACAACCGTGTCGAAGGGAATCTGGAGTACACATCGCTCTTCTTTATTCCTCAGAAAGCACCATTTGACCTCTGGGACCGTGAGCAGCGCCATGGCATTAATTTGTACGTGCGGCGCATCTTTATCATGGATGATTCGAAATACCTGATGCCTTCGTACCTGCGGTTCGTCCGTGGCGTTGTTGATGCGGCGGACCTGCCGCTGAATGTATCCCGTGAATTTCTTCAGAACAACAAGGACATCGACCGGATCCGGTCTGCGTCGGTGAAAAAGATTCTTTCGGAACTCAGCCGGCTGGCCGAGAAAGAGCCCGAGACTTATGCCGCCTTCTGGAAGGAGTTCGGCAAGGTGCTCAAAGAGGGCGTCGTCGAGGATCACGATAACCGCATCGTGCTCGCCGACCTGATGCGCTTCAATTCGACCCGAACCGAAGATGAGCAGCAGTCCGAATCGCTGGCGACCTATTTCAAGCGCATGCCCATGAAGCAAAAAGCGGTTTACTACATCACGGCAGAATCCCACAGCGCGGCCAGTACCTCGCCCCACCTCGAGATCTTCCGCAAGAACGAGATAGAGGTGCTACTGCTTAGCGATCCCGTTGACGAGTGGCTGGTGTCATCGCTTGGCGAGTACAAAGACAAGCCACTGAAGTCGGTCGCTAAAGGCGCGCTCGACCTGGAAGATCTGGCGACCCCTGAAGACAAGAAAGCAAACGAAGCGAAGGAGAAAGGCCTCGCGGAGCTCACCGAAAAGATGCAGTCTCTGCTGGGGGAGCGGGTTAAAAGTGTGCGCGTCAGCCAGCGGCTGACAGACTCTCCCGCCTGCCTGGTAGCCGATGAAACAGACCTTGGGGGTAATCTCGAACGGATTCTGCAGGCCATGGGCCAGAGCGCCCCGGATGCCAAACCGATCATGGAGATCAATCCTGATCATCCCTTGATCCGTCAGTTGAGCCCCGAACATACGCTTCTTTCCGACTGGACGCAGGTGCTGTTTGATCAGGCTGCACTCAGCGAAGGCGCCCCGCTTCCCGAGCCCGCGGCATACGTCCAGCGGGTCAACGACCTTCTGACAAAAGCAGCGCTTACCGGCGGCTGATCCGGAGTCGTCGGGCGCTGCCAACGCCGGCGAATGTCAGGGTGTCGAGTCGGTACGGCCCGTCAGTTCACGGGCATCACCGACCCAGTCCAGCGCACCGTCGGTGTCAGGAACGCTCTCGCCGTTCTGATCCACGCAGTTACGGCCAAACACCAGGGAGTCGGTCACATTGGCATTGGGACCAATCCGGCTGTATTCAAAGAGGATGCTGCGGGAGATATGCGCGCCACTCTGAAGATGGCACCCCTGTCCGATCCAGGTAGGACCAAAGATCTGACAACCTGGCTCAATTCGGGAGGCCGACCCGACATAAATGGGGCCTTCGGCGCGGACCTCGTCCCAATCGACATTGACATTTAATCCGGTCCAGATCCGGGGCCGAACCTCCGTCCCGGGCATGCGCACCCCCCGCAGTTTCCCGCGCATCATCTGCTGATTGGCCTGCCAGTAATCGCTGAGATGTCCGATATCAATCCAGTTAAAGGGGGCTTCAATCGCACTGAACGCAAGACCCTTTTCAAGGATCAAAGGAAAGAGTTCACTGCCGATATCGAACTCGATATCTTGAGGGATGAGATCAATGATCTCCGGTTCGAAGACGTAGATGCCGGTATTGACCAGTCGCGAAAGGGCTTGTTCGGTCTGGGGCTTCTCCTGGAAGGACTGGATCCGCCCCTCATCATCGCACACGACCACGCCGTAACTTGACACCCGTTCACGAGGTACTTCACGTACGACGATGCTGGCCGCAGCACCCGACTGCCAGTGTCTGCGTACTACTGCTGTCAGGTCCAGATCGATTACGGCATCTCCACAGACCACGACAAACGTATCGTCGAAGAATCCGCCGTAGTCCTGTATCCGGCGGATGCCGCCGGCGGAGCCGACCGGGGCCGCGACTGTCTCACCCCCCTCCAGGTGTCCTTCAAAGGAGTAACCGATCTCAACACCCCATCGCCGGCCGTCACCAAAATACCCCTCGATGGACTGGGCGAGATGACTGACATTAACCATGATTTGATCGAAACCATAGCGGGCAAGGTGCTCAACCAGGTATTCCATCACCGGCTTTCCGAGGACCGGAATCATGGGCTTGGGCATGACGTGGGTCAGCGGCCGCACCCGCGTTCCCTTGCCCGCGGCCAGGATCATTGCTTTCATGCTGGCTTCCTTGCGAATCTGCCGGGGAGTCTACCGCCTAGCGGTTGGGTTGGCCACGAAGGCAGCCCTCCCCGAACTTTCGATAAGGCTGTATCAAGCAACCTGAGCGGTGTCGGTCTTTTCTAAACGAAACACCCAGTCGCTGCCGCTGACGTCGGCAACGATAGTATCTCCCAGGCCAAAGCGGCCCGAGAGAATCTCCTGTGCCAGTGGATTTTCGAGCTGTGTCTGGATGGTGCGCTTCAGCGGCCGCGCCCCATATACCGGATCGAATCCGGCATCGCTCAACTTGTTAAGGGCCGCATCGGTCACGCGCAGCGTGAGGTCACGGGCGGCGAGGCGAGCGGCCAGAATCCCGATCTGAATCCGGGCAATTTCATGCAGCTGCTCCTTTAGTAGCGGATGAAAGACGATCATGTCATCCACCCGATTGATGAACTCGGGGCGAAAGTGCTGGCCGACCACTGACATCACCTGCGCTTTCATCTCGGCATAGCAGTCCTCCCCGGCAAGTTCCTGGATCCGGTCTGATCCGAGATTGGAGGTCATGATGATCACCGTATTGCGAAAATCAACCGTACGGCCCTGGCCATCGGTCAGACGGCCGTCGTCGAGCACCTGCAGCAGCACATTAAACACGTCCGGATGCGCTTTTTCGACCTCATCCATCAGGATTACCGAGTACGGCCGGCGCCGCACCGCTTCGGTGAGATAGCCGCCCTCTTCGTACCCGACATATCCCGGTGGGGCACCGATCAGCCTTGCAACGGAGTGTTTCTCCATAAACTCGGACATATCGATCCGCACCATGGACTCTTGTGTGTCGAACAGAAACTCCGCCAGCGCTTTGGAGAGTTCAGTCTTGCCAACCCCCGTTGGCCCAAGAAAGAGAAAAGACCCGTAAGGCCGGTCCGGATCAGAAAGACCCGCCCGGGATCGGCGGATCGCATCCGATACCGCGCGGATGGCCTCGTCCTGCCCGATGACCCGCTGGTGCAGCTCGGATTCCATGCGCAGCAGCTTTTCCCGTTCGCCCTCAAGCATCCGTGACACAGGGATACCCGTCCAACGGGCAATCACCTCGGCAATCTCCTCATCGGTAACCTTGTTTCGCAGCAGTTGGGTCTCTCCGCCCGATTCATGATCCTGCGCATCAGCCAGTTGCTTCTCGAGTTCCGGAATACGTCCGTACTGCAGTTCCGACATCCGGGTGAGGTCTCCGGCACGACGGGCCGCTTCTACCTCGCTGCGTGCCTGGTCCAGGGCTTCCTTGATGTGCTGACTGCCCTGAACCGCTGCCTTTTCCGCCTTCCAGATCTCATCGAGATCGGCGTACTCTCGCTCGATCTCCGTGATCTCGCTTTCTAAAGCATCAAGACGCTTTCTGGACGCTTCATCGGTATCTTTTTTGACCGCTTCTTTTTCAATCTTCAACTGAATCAGGCGCCGGTCCAGTCGATCCATCGACTCGGGTTTGGAATCGATCTCCATCCGGATGCGGCTGGCGGCCTCGTCAACCAGGTCGATCGCCTTATCGGGAAGCTGACGGTCGCTGATGTACCGGTGCGATAAGGTCGCGGCCGACACGATGGCCGGATCCGTGATGTCCACGCCATGATGAACCTCATATTTCTCCTTGAGGCCGCGCAGAATCGCAATGGTATCTTCAACCCCCGGCTCGCCCACCAGGACCTTCTGGAAACGCCGTTCCAGAGCGGCATCTTTTTCTACATATCTCCGGTACTCATCGAGGGTGGTTGCACCAATGCAATGCAGCTCGCCCCGCGCAAGTGCAGGCTTGAGCATATTGCCCGCATCCATGGCACCCTCTGCTTTACCTGCCCCGACCATGGTGTGCAGTTCATCAATGAAGAGAATCACCTGGCCTTCTTGTTTGCTGAGATCGGTCAACACGGACTTGAGCCGCTCCTCAAACTCACCCCGGAACTTGGCGCCGGCGATGAGTGAGCCCATGTCGAGCGCGAGCAGACGCTTGCCGCGCACCCCCTCGGGGACTGCTCCGTCCACAATCCGCTGGGCAAGTCCCTCGACGATCGCCGTCTTACCCACTCCGGGCTCGCCGATCAGTACGGGGTTGTTCTTGGTTCGCCGCTGCAGAACCTGAATGGTGCGTCGAATCTCCTCGTCCCGTCCGATCACTGGGTCGAGTCTGCCCTGCTCTGCACGCTCGGTCAGGTCGATCGAGTATTTCTCCAGAGCCTGGCGCTGCTCTTCAGCATTCGGATCGTTAACGGCTTCGCCACCGCGGACTTCTTCAATGGCTTTTTCCACGGCACCCTTGACGACACCGGCATTTTTCATCGCATCAGCCAACTGACCGCTGTCTTCAAACGCCGCGAGGATAAAAAGCTCACTCGAAATGAACTGGTCACCGCGCTTTTGTGCAAGTTTGTCTGTGAGGTTGAGTGCCCGGCCGAGTTCAGTAGAGATCTGGACATCTCCGCCGGTTCCTTCGACACGGGAAAATCCATCCAGGATTTCACCGAGACGGGATCGCAGCGCGTTGGCATTTCCGCCCGCTCGGGTCAGCAGCGAGCGTATGCTGCCCCCATCCTGATCAAGCAGGGCCATCATCAGGTGGGCTGGCTCAATGAACTGATGGTCACGGCCGACCGCCAGACTCTGCGCGTCAGCCAGCGCCATCTGAAACTTTGTCGTCAATTTGTCCATCCGCATGATCGCTTAACCCCTAAGAGCACGGCCCATGATGTCCCGGATTCACCCGGGAACGCAAAATCTTTTTACCTTTTAAATATGGGGGTAAACTGAAACGAATCAAGGCAGGTTTCAGACTTCGATGTATTGGCATTCGGCGCACCGGAGGAGGCTTCGCTGCTTTGCGGGGCGACTGGCGCTGTATCCTGCGCCGGCGATAATAGGCATTGAGGCAAGTCCGAGATAAGCATGAGTCCCACGAAAGAACAGATTCGTGAACAGGTCGCCTTGGCACTGTCTGAGGATATTGGCGCAGGGGACGTTACGGCTTCGCTCATCAGCGAATCCGAAACGGTGCGTACACAACTCATCTGCCGGGAGGATGCCGTCGCCTGTGGGCGGGACTGGGTAGACGCAGTATTTGAGATCCTCGATTCCGGTGTGCGCACTGACTGGCACTTTAACGACGGCGATGACATACCCGCGGGACAAACCTGGTGTGTCATCGAAGGACCCGTCCGCGCCATCCTTTCCGGTGAACGTACCGCATTGAACTTCGCTCAGTTATTGGCCGGCACCGCAACGGCCACAAGCGTCATGGTTCGTGAAATCCAGGGAACCCACACCCAACTGCTGGATACCCGCAAGACGGTGCCCGGGCTGCGTCTTGCACAAAAGTATGCGGTGCAGTGCGGCGGGGGCAGCAATCACCGCCTCGGCCTCTACGACGGGATTCTGATCAAAGAGAATCACATCCGCTCAGCCGGCTCCATAACATCTGCACTTGATGCCGCTGGCGCCTACGCCGGGGATGTAGATCTCATCGAGATTGAGGTGGAAACCATTGGCGAGTTGTCACAGGCACTTGAGGCCGGCGCCCGCCGGATCATGCTGGACAACTTCTCAATTGCCGAATTACGCGAAGCCGTCAGAGTCAATGGCGGCCGTGCCCGACTTGAAGCCTCGGGCAACGTCACTGCCCAAACGATTCGAGAGATTGCCCTCACGGGCGTGGACTTCATCTCATGCGGCGACATCACCAAAAACGTGCGTGCTATCGACCTCAGCCTTCAGTTTGATTCGCCCTCCAGGCGCTGAGCCAGCCACCCTGCTAATTGATCGGCAGTCACGGGCCCCACGTGGGAATGCACAACCTGCCCTTTCGGTGAGATCAGAAACGTTGACGGCAGCCCTTTCAGGGGCTCCATTGGTATCAACGGCTGCTCGCCTATCACCAGCACGGGATAACTGACCCCAAGTTCCCCGACAAATGAACGGATCTCATCGACTGGGGTTTTCTCAAA
>CAYSMI010000082.1:4166-7434 GCA_964432165.1 uncultured Acidiferrobacter sp. | reverse complement strand
AAGCCACCGATTTCACCAGCCTTCGGATACGCTTTCGGATCCAGGGGCCGGCTGGTAGTGGTATTGGTTGCCACAATACCGTCAATCCCGTGATCCACCAGCACTTTTGCGATCCGCCGGACCTCGTCAGTATCCAGATCAGGTGAGATCTTGACCGCGATGGGGGTATACCTGCTGTGAAGATCGGCAAGTCGCGCCTGTTCGTCTTTCAATCGTTGGAGCAGCTTATCCAGAGCCTCGCGCTCCTGAAGATCCCGCAGACCTTCGGTATTGGGAGAGGAAATGTTTATCGTCACGTAGTCCGCGATGCTGTATACGGCGCGCAGGCCGGTAAGGTAATCCTGCCAGGCGTCATCGTTATCGGTCGTGGCATTACGACCGAGATTGATGCCGATGACAGCTTGCTGGCGGTGCTGGCCGAGCCGGTGAAGGAAGTGATTGAGGCCCTCGCTGTTAAATCCCATGCGATTGATCAGTGCCTGTGCCCCTGCAAGCCGAAACATGCGTGGCCTGGGGTTTCCCGTCTGCGGCAGCGGCGTCACGGTACCGAGTTCTACAAATCCAAAGCCCAGAGCGGCCAGCCCGTCCACGGCTTGTGCATGCTTGTCCAGCCCCGCCGCAAGACCTACGGGATTGGGAAAATAAAGACCCATCGCCTCAACGGGCAGCGCCGGCAGGGATCCGCGCCATGCGTCGGCAAGATACTGGTTAACGGGATGAATACGCCCGAGAAGTCCGATGGCGCCGAGCGTGAGGCGATGGGCAGTCTCGGGCTCGAGCTGGAAGAGCAGCGGTCGCACCAGCGTGTAAAGACCGGCCATCAGAACACTTCACCATTGGCAAGATGACGCCATTGGCCGCGTTGCAGCTTGTCCAAAAGTACCTGGCCAATACGTACCCGCACCAGCGTACGAGCGCGCAGGCCCACCAGCTCGCACATTCTCCGGATCTGTCGTTTCCGGCCTTGTGTGAGTACAAATTCGAGCTGGCCGGGACGGGTATGGTTTATCCGGGCGGGACGAAGTGGACGACCATCGAGGATAAGGCCATGACGTAACTGCTCGATGATGGCCGGGGTGATCTCCCCATCGATACCCACATGGTATTCCTTTTCCATTTGACTGTTCGGGCCAATCAGGGCGCGGGCAATCGTCCCATCCTGGGTCAGCACCAGCAGGCCGGCAGAATCAATATCGAGCCGCCCCGCGACATGCAGGCTTTGCGCTTTGGGAATCGGTCTTTGTTTTTGGATGCCGGTGTCAGCACGATTTTGCGCGGTAATCAGCGAGATTGCCTCGGGGTAGCCTTTTTCGGGCTGATTTGAGACCACTCCGGGCGGCTTGTGCAGAAGCACTGTCGCCAGTGACTGGCGCTGATGCCGTGCTTTAGTACTCAATTGAATATCGGCAAGGGGATGTACCCGTGAACCGAGTTGATTCACTACAACACCGTCGACCAGAACGTGTCCGGCCGAAATCAGCCGATCCGCCTCCCGCCGCGAGCACAGTCCTTGTTCGGCCATCAGACGGGAGAGGCGGATTCCATCGTCCATCGGGTTGCCTGAGTGCTCAGCGGGGCGTATGCCTTCCTTTTAAGAAGGCCCGCACAGTAGCCTCGGCGTTACCGGTATAGGTTTGCGGGGTGAGTGCTGCAAGGTCGTTCTGCACGGCTGTCGGAATAGGTAGTGCCTTAACGAAGTCCCTCAGGATGCCAGCATCTATCTCGGTACGGCCCCGGGTCAGGGCTTTAAGTTTCTCGTAAGGCTCCGACACATCGTAGCGCCGCATGACGGTCTGGATGGCTTCGGCGAGCACTTCCCATGCGTGATCGAGTTCAGCGTCCAGCCGGGCGCTGTCAATCTCAAGTTTCCCAAGGCCACGGCAGGCCGAATCCAGCGCCATCAGGCAGTGGGCGAAAGCGGGTCCGAGATTGCGTAGTACGGTCGAGTCCGAAAGGTCACGCTGCCAGCGGCTGATCGGGAGTTTGCCGGCCAGATGTTCAAGGAGTGCATTTGCTATTCCCGCGTTCCCCTCACTGTTTTCAAAATCGATGGGATTGATCTTGTGCGGCATGGTGCTCGAGCCCACTTCACCCGCGACGGTTTTCTGCCGGAAGTAGCCCAGGGAGATATAACCCCACAGGTCACGGTCGAGATCAATCAGGACTGTATTCAGCCGGGCCATCGCGTGACAGAGCGCGGCAAGATCGTCGTGGGGTTCGATCTGTGTGGTCATCTGTTGCCAGTCAAGTCCCAACCCCTCAACAAATTTCTGCGACAAGCGCGCCCAGTCAACCTCGGGGTAGGCGGCAAGATGGGCGTTAAAGTTACCCACTGCGCCGTTGCATTTGCCCCGTATTGCCGTGCCTGCCACCTGCTCCCGGGCCCGATCCAGCCGGGCAACCACGTTCGCCAGTTCCTTCCCCATGGTCGTGGGGCTTGCCGGTTGACCATGGGTGCGTGCCAGCATCGCCTGATCCGCGAGCGCATCGGCCATGTCGGCCAGGATCGCAATCATCTGGTCGACAGCGGGCAGCAGAATATCGTTGCGTGCATCACGAACCATCAGGGCATAAGCAAGATTGTTGATATCCTCCGAGGTGCAGCCGAAATGGATGAATTCCACCGCAGCGCTGAGTTCTTGATGCCCCGAGACTTTCTGTTTAAGGAAGTATTCCACCGCTTTGACGTCATGATTGGTGGTGCCCTCGATTGCCTTGACGGCTTGGGCGTCCTCAATCGAGAGGTCATCAGTGATCCGGCCGAGAAAATCTTTTGCTGATGCGGATAAAGGCGGCACTTCAGCGAGCTCAGTACAGGCGGCCAGAGCGGACAGCCATTGCGCCTCGACCAGAACGCGATATCGGATTAGTGCGAACTCGCTGAAAAACGGCCTAAGGGCTGATACTTTGGAGCCATATCTTCCGTCGATTGGGGACAGCGCAGTGAGCGCCGTCAAAGAATGAGAATCAGAACGTGTCAACACGGAGCCTGCACAGGCGACGGAAGAGTCCCAATTTTACCATGCTGCTGCTGGTGGATCATGAGATGCGGTAGATGGTGAAATCCAGATCGGCTGTGATGCAAGGGCGAATGCCGTAGGACAACCCTAGATACGAAGTCCCTGCTCCTCGCCATTAAGGCGCCACAAACGGCGAAACGCGATTGAGAAACCGGCGATGCTGAGAAGGACCACAGTCGCGCCACTCAGTACCGCAACCGGAGCGGAGGCGATTTCAGCGAGCGGCCCCAGAACGAGACCCCCCAGAG
>CAYSMI010000082.1:0-4066 GCA_964432165.1 uncultured Acidiferrobacter sp. | reverse complement strand
GGGAAGAACGAAACTCTGGCCGGCAGATCAAAGCCCGAGATCAGGCCCAGCAGTGCCGCAATGATGAGCACCTGCCAGACCGTAACCCACTGCCCAAGATCGAGAACGGCCAGAATAGCTAGAGCGACACCTGCCAGCGCAGAGGTGAAGAGCAGAATCCTGCCGCGGTTACCCTGGTCGGCGATGAGCCCCCCTGCCAGAGTTGCCAGAATAGTCGGGACCGCCATCGCAAAGCCCAGCATGCCGAGATACAGTGCGGATCCGGTCAGCTCAAAGACGAGCCATCCCATCCCCACAAAGTAAAGCTGGGTTGCCCCGGTGGAGCCGATAGAGCCTAGCCAGAAGCGTCGGTATCGAGGCGATTTCAACGCATCCAGTTTCATATACCGGGTGCCTTGTGATGATACAGCTGGTTCTCAGCCGGGAAGCTGTAGCGAAAGAATGTCGTGGTGGACGTTATGAGGAAGCGTTGCGGCCAGGCGCTTGGGCGCTCAGCAGCACACTGATCCAGCGGCTTCGTGGATCATTTTCCAACGCAATCTTCACAATCATCGTCAGTGGCGTCGAGAGAAGCATTCCGACGGGTCCAAATACCCAGCCCCAGAAAACCAGTGACAGGAACACCACCAGTGTCGAAAGGCCCAGCCCCCGGCCCATATATCGGGGCTCGAGCACACTGCCTACGATGAGATTGACCACCACAAATCCCACGGCGACTGCAAGACTGACCATCGGCCCGGCATCGATCAGGGAAAGCATCACCGCAGGTATTGCCGCAATGATCGAGCCGATGTACGGAACGAAGTTCATAAAGAAGGCCAGCGCACCCCAGACGATCGCAAAATCGACCCCCAGAACCGCGAGATAAACCGCGATCGCCAGACCTGTGATCAGGCTCATCACGGCCTTGATCACGAGATAATGGTTGACCGACTTCATGAAGGCCGACAGATCGCCCAGCGTCTTGTCTGGGTTTTGCGAGATACTGCGCAGTTTTTCAGGAAGGCTGGTGGACTCCACTATCAGAAACAGCACGGTAAAAATGATCAGCATGCTGTTGGCCAGCAATCCACCTAATCCGCTGACCAGTCGTCCCAGAAGCTTGGCAGCAGCGGCGGGATCGAAGAGTTCGGCAACCCCCCCGGCCGGTAGCCCGATACCTAAAGTACCCATCCACAGCGTCACCTGATTGATCAGCACATTCAGTTGCGTTTCATAGTGGGGCAGCGCACTGGTGAACTGGTTGATGGAGGCACCGATCAATGATCCGAGGGTAATGAGTGTGCTGACCAGTAGTAGCAGGACAAGCGTCATCGCTGCCCACAACGGTAATCCCCGCCGCTGCAGCCACTGCAACAGGGCGGCGGAGATGATCGCAAGGAAAATGGCCATCATCAGGGGTACCACAATAGCGCTGGCAGCCTTGAGCCCCGCGATCACGATCGTCAGACTCGCGAGCACCAGCAGTACCTGGGCCCCCTTGCTTGCGTTAGCGTTGCTCAACAAGTTTTACGACCTGTATCAATGGCACTAGAAAAAGAGGATAACACCGCGTCTCGTTCAGGCCAGCGCAGCAAGACGCCCCTGACATTGCGATTCAATGGTGTCGAGCTCCTCCAGGGTGAGATGAATATCGTGACGCTGCTGTTTTAGCGCTTCACGGCGCTGCTGGATTTGCTCGAGAAAGTAACGCAATTGTCCCGATTCTCCAGAATCGAGATCGTACATCTCGATGATGTCCCGGACTTCGCTCAGCGAGAAGCCAAGGCGTTTGCCGCGGAGAATCAGTTTGAGGCGCACCCGGTCTCTGGCACCGTATACCCGCCGCCGGCCGTTTCGACCTGGTTGCAGCAGGCCTTCATCCTCGTAAAAACGGATCGCCCGGGTCGTCAGGTTGAACTCTTGGGCAAGGTCTGAGATCGAGTAGGCGGTGGCATCAGGGGTCATATCTGCACCACATAGGTTTTCCTGAGGCATGGTTCCGAGTATAGCTTCAATTGACGTTTACGTAAACGGAAACTAAAATGATCCTCTCCTTCCCCAAGTCGTATTAAGAGGCTATGAGTTCCACCCCATCTCCTCTGAAGCACCCGGGAGCGTTGCATCGGCCGGATGCGGCCTACCGCATCCGCTTCGTGACTGCGGCGAGTCTATTTGACGGCCATGATGCCGCGATCAATATCATCCGCAGGCTCCTGCAGGCTTCCGGCGCGGAAGTGATTCATCTGGGACATAACCGAAGCGTTGCAGAAATTGTTGATGCAGCGGTTCAGGAGGACGTGCAGGGGATTGCTGTCAGTTCTTACCAGGGCGGCCATACGGAATTTTTCTCCTACATGATCGATATGCTGCGAAAGCGCAAGCGCCCGGATATCCGCGTTTTCGGGGGCGGCGGCGGTGTGATTGTCGATGAGGAAATTGAGATCCTGCACAACTACGGGGTCTGCCGGATCTATTCGCCCGGAGACGGACAGCATCTTGGCTTGCAGGGCATGATTGACGATATGCTCGAGCGGGCGGATTTTTATCCGGCCGAGCAGCCTAGCGAGACCATAGAGGGGTTAAGTCATCCCGACGGTGCACAACTCGCACGTTTCTTGACCGAGATTGAAAACGGCACGGTCAGCGAATTTCTGATGCGCCAGATCCACACGGCAGTCACGCGCCACAAGGACCGTGCGCCGGTGTTGGGGATTACCGGCACCGGCGGCTCGGGAAAATCTTCCCTGACAGACGAACTCATTCTGCGGCTGCGGATTGATTACGGCGATGCGCTGCGGATTGCCGTTCTGGCGGTCGATCCCACACGCCGCAAGACCGGTGGCGCACTTCTGGGTGACCGAATCCGGATGAATGCCATCGATGGAGATCGCGTATTTTTCCGTTCCTTTGCGACTCGTGGTGCCGGAGGCGAGATACCCGAACAGCTCGATGATCTGGTCGCGGCCTGCCGTTGTGCCGATTTTGATCTCGTCATCGTTGAGACGCCGGGAATCGGGCAGGGTGACGCTGGCATCACCTCCAGGGTGGACGCCTCGCTGTATGTCATGACTCCGGAATTCGGGGCAGCCTCACAACTTGAAAAGATCGAAATGCTGGATTACGCCGATATCGTGGCGATCAATAAGTCGGATCGAAAAGGGGCGAAGGATGCCCTGCGTGACGTGCGCAAGCAGGTGCAGCGAAACCGTGGTGCCTTCGCCCAGGCGCCGGGCGAAATGCCGGTGTACACAACCATGGCTGCGCGGTTCAATGATGCAGGCGTGACTGAGCTTTATCAGGCGCTCAAGGTGCCGTTGGCTGCACATGGTCTTGCACCGGGCCCGGGCCTTCTTGGCGACGCGCGTACTGCGCCACCGAACTCGCAGAGCCTTCCCGGTGAGCGGGAGCAGTATCTTTCGGAGATTGCAGGCTCAGTACGTCGCTACCACGAGCGCGTCGATGAACTGGAAACTTTGGCGCGACGCCGCCAGCATCTTTGTACCAGCATCAGTCTTCTCAAGACCGAGGGACAGCCGACCGAATCACTGGAGACACTTGCTGATGAGGCTGAAGAGGCTCTGGGCAAGGACATGCTCGCGCAGATCGAGGGCTTCGATGCGCTGCGGGCGCGGTATCGGGAAGACGACTCGGAGGCCGAAGGCCGTGATTCCGTACAGACTCAAGGCGTGACCTACACCTCCTTGTCCGGCACCCGGATTCCCCGGGTGAGTCTGCCGCGCTATCACGATGCGGGGGACCGGCTCCGATGGCAGTTGCTGGAGAACATACCCGGATCATTCCCGTTTACTGCGGGGGCTTTTCCGTTCAAGCGTGATAACGAGGACCCCACGCGAATGTTTGCGGGAGAAGGTGATGCGGCCCGCACCAACCAGCGCTTTCGGCTGCTTTCCGCGGAATCCAAAGCCAAGCGCCTGTCGACCGCATTTGATTCAGTAACCCTGTATGGCGCTGATCCGGCATTGCGTCCGGATATCTACGGCAAGGTCGGCACGTCGGGGGTTTCGATCGCAACGCTGGACGATATGAAAACCCTGTATGAGGGTTTCGATCTTTGCGATCCAGC
>CAYSMI010000081.1:6074-7446 GCA_964432165.1 uncultured Acidiferrobacter sp. | reverse complement strand
GCAAATGTGATCGGAACAGCCAACACAACCGCAAGCAGAAACGAATCCAGCCACATCGCCAGCGTGGCGCAGATGAACGCTCCGAGCATGTAGAACGCACCATGGGCGAGATTAATGAAATCCATGATGCCGAAGACCAGTGTCAGCCCGGCAGCCAGCAGAAACAGCAGCACCCCCAACTGCAGTCCATTCAGGACCTGGATCATGATCAGCGCGCCGTCCATGATCAGGACACACTCACGACATCATGCACCCGCCGCACCGGGAAAGGCAAACGGCAGGTCACACGGCTCATCGCCACACTCCGTATCTGACATCCGGAGTGTGGGGGTCGGAGACTCCAAACACCAAACCGAAAATGCTCTGTCCTTAAAGCCGGCAGTCCGCTACGTAGGTGTCCTGATGATTCTCGAGAACCGTGGAACGGATCGCGGTTGTCCACTTGCCATCACCGTCCGCTACGACCTCCAGAAGATAGAAATTCTGGATCGGGAAATGGTTGGCGCCGTAGGAGAAAGATCCGCGCACGGACGGAAAAGCCGCCTTCTCCATGGCCGCCCGCATACCGTCACGATCCCGCAGATTGCCGTTGACAGCCTCAACAGCACTGTTGATCAGGAAGATACTGTCATAGGACTGCGCGGCATAAAACGAGGGATAGCGTCCGTATTTTTCCAGGAACCCGGCCACAAACCGTTCGTTCTGGGGTGTCTTTAATCCCGGACCCCAAAAACCGGTGGTCAGGGAGCCCAGCACCGCTTTCAGTTTTGCCTGCTGCAGCTTGGGTAGTGAGATGGCGTCGACTGTGAACACGGTGTAGAGCGGCAGCTTGTCCGCGAGCCCTGCCTGCTCATACTGCTTCATAAAGGCGCCACCGGCCTTTCCGGGATAGAAAACAAAAAGAGCCTCGGCACCGGAGGCTTTGGCTTTGGCGAGTTCCGCTGAAAAGTCCAACTGTGCATCCTTGCCCCACTTGGTCAGGTCTTTCCCTACGATCTCGCCCTCGAAGGTGCGCTCGACACCCGCAACCATGTTTTTACCCGCGGCATAGTTGGGCGCCATAACGTAGAGCTTGCCAATCCCTTTCTGACTCAGCACCGCACCCATGGCCATCGGGGTCTGGTCGTTCTGCCAGGAGGTGGAAAAGAAGTCGCGGTGACAGAGTTTCCCGGCAAGTTGTGACGGCCCGGCGTTGGCACTGATCAGGAATTTGTCTGCACTAAGCACCGACTTCTGGGACGCCAACAGCACATGCGACCAGATGTATCCGGCGACAAAATCAACGTCATCCGACTTGACCAGTTTGTCGGTCACCTGCTTGCCGGTTTCCGGCTTGAAGCCGTCATCGGCAAAGATCACTTCAATGTCGAGG
>CAYSMI010000081.1:0-5974 GCA_964432165.1 uncultured Acidiferrobacter sp. | reverse complement strand
TCCGATGGGCGCGCGCGAATTGAAATACAATATTTTAAACAATAAATTATCCCAACCCCCCGTCATCCACTCTTTTCAAGCCCCAAAAGCCTAAAAATGGCCTCTACGCACAAACTTATCATCGGTGCCGGAATGGTCGGTAGCTGCTGTGCGCTATACCTGCAGCGAGCCGGACATGACGTCACTTTAATTGATCCGCATCCGCCAGGCAGTCAGACGAGTTTTGGCAATGCCGCCACCATTGCAACCTATGCCTGCATTCCGGTCAATCATCCCAAGCTCCTGAAGTCACTTCCCTCACTGATGTTCGGGTCCGAGCGACCCCTGTCGATCTCTCCCGGATATGCGCTCACGAGGCTACCTTGGCTCTTTTCGTTTTTGCGGCATTGCCGTCGCGACCGCGTTGACCAGACCATTTCGGCGCTTGGTGCACTGCTTCGGCATGCGGAGGATATGTCCCTGACGCTTTTTCAGGCAGCGGATGCGATGGATCTTATCCGCCGTAACGGCACCCTTTATCTTTACTCCGACGCCGAGACACGAATGGCTGCAAAAGACGATATTGCGCGCCGGCGTGATCAGGGCAACTCGATTAGCGAGGTCAAGGCTGAGGATATCCGGGAACTGGAGCCCGCCCTTGCACCTATCTTTGCTAGTGGAATCCTTTACAACGACGGATTTCAATTATGTGATCCACAGCAAGCTGTATTGCGGTTGGTGAACCGATTTGCGGCGGACGGTGGTGAGATCGTCTGTGACCGTGTTCAGAGTATTGAGCCGGCCGGTCTGGATCAGGTTCGAGTGAGTATCTCCGGAAACCCGCGCGTGTTCAAGGATGTGGTGATCGCCGCAGGCCCCTGGTCAACTCGCATCGAAGGGTCGGTGATGGACCGTCTGCCGCTGGATACCGAACGGGGCTACCACGTCATGTTTCCAGATGATGCGTCGGCGCTTTCCAGACCTGTGGGCCTTGCTGACGCCGGGCTTTACCTCTCCCCGGTCGACGGGGGGCTGAGGGCGGCGGGTACCGTTGAACTCGCAGGCCTTAATGCGAAGCCGAATCAACGACGACTGGACTACATCGAAAGCGCGGCCCGCCGCGCGCTTCCTTCGCTCAGTAGACGGGGTGATACGTGGCTGGGCTTTCGTCCTACGCTGCCTGACAGCCTGCCGGTCATCGGCCGGTCATCAAGACATCCCTCGGTGATCTATGCTTTTGGTCATCAGCATGTCGGGCTTACGCTTGGGGGCGTAACCGGAAAACTGGTCCAGCAGATCATAGACCGGGAGGATCCGATCGTTGACCCAATGCCTTATGCTGCCCAGCGGTTTCTTGCCTGATTCGCCTTAGGCCAGAAGATCGCAGACTGCTCTCAGATACATCCTCGTGGCGCGAACGCACTGCTCGACCTCCACGAATTCATTGAGGGAGTGGGCCTGGGCCAGCGAGCCTGGACCGCAAACCACTGCTGGCGTCTTGAGGTGAGGGGCATCGGTGGCCCCCGGGAATGACTGGGCCTCTTCAGGTTGACCCGTCAACTCCGCGGATGCATTCAGGAGCGACTGAACCACAGGCGATCCGACCGGCAGGTCATTCGCCGGGATGTCCCAGGAAGGCTCGCTGACCTCATAGCGAAAACCCGGGTCTTCCTGTTTCAGCGGCTCCAAGCGCCGCGCGATGTCTTTACGGACATCCTCGGACGCATCACTGGGAAGAAGGCGGCGGTCAACCTCGAGTTCACAAAAATCAGGTACCGCACTGACGAGATCACCGCCTCGAATCACACCCGGGCTATAGGTGCCGTGACCACAAAGGGGGTGGGGTTCGCGCGACGCCAGTTCCTCGTTGTAGTCCGAAAGCGCATTAACGACCTGCGCCATCCGCTCAATCGCATTTTCACCCTGCTCGGGAATACTGGAGTGCACCGCTTTACCGAAAGTACGGATAAACAGACCGAGCTGTCCCTTGTGGGCCGGGCACACGGCAAGATCCGAAGGCTCCCCGATAATACATTGATCAGCAAATGGGCCATTACGCCCAATCTCGCGTGAGCCAATCATCTGCCATTCTTCGTCGGCGACACCGCAGAGTATCAATGAACCTGAAAGCCCGACATCCGCATCCCGCAACAATCGCACCACCTCGAGATAACACGCAAGACCCGCCTTCATGTCGCATGACCCACGCCCATAAATACGACCGTCTTTCTCATGCGGCACAAAGGGCTCTTCATAGGCCTCTGTCGGAACGGTATCCAGATGCCCACAGAGCATCAGCGATGGCCGGTCATCTCTGCCCGCTCGGGTACCAAACACATTCGGGCGACCGGGTGCGGCCTCACGGGAGCCAACCATCATGCCCAATTGATTCATCTGCTCAAGATAGTATTCGCCGAGTTCTTTTTCGCGGTGACCTGGTCGCGCTTGCCCTGCCATCGGATTCTCACTCGGGATAGCAATCATCTCCTTAAGCCAGCGCGTGATGGCGTCGACCGAAATCCGTTCCGACATCTCGTCATACTGATCCAGTGCCTGCGGGTTCATCTGGTGGCACGCCGGCGTGTGGCGCCTACTGATCCGCTGATCATTATTGAGTTGCCTTGAAGATGTTGTGAGCGGGACAACATATCACGAAATGGTTCTGCCAATGCTACACTCGCCGTCCCTTTGGACTTGATTTGGGAATTCCTATGGCCTATCTGGCGGAATACGGCCTGTTCTTCGCAAAAGTGCTGACCCTCTTCCTGATGATCGTGGGTGTGCTCATCAGCCTGGTGGGTATTGCGATGCGAAATCGGCACGCTCCGTCAGAGCACATCGAAGTCAAGCGCATCAATGACCGCTACCGGGAGATGGCAGAGGTACTCGAGTTGTCAACGCTGGCCCCTGCACTTGTAAAAAGGCGACAGAAAGCTCAAAAGAAGGAACGAAAAGCTGAGACCAAGGCACAGAAAAGCGCCCCGGATGAACCCAAGAAACGGGTGTTTGTGCTGAACTTTCATGGCGACATCCGGGCGAGCGAGGTTGCGTTACTGCGCGAGGAGGTCACTGCCATTTTGCTGGGGGTGCGCGAAGGTGACGAAGTCGTCGTGCGTCTTGAAAGCGCCGGCGGCATGGTCCATGCCTATGGCCTCGCGGCCTCGCAGATCATGCGCCTTCGCGACGCCGGTGTTCATGTCACGGTATCCGTCGACAAGGTGGCGGCCAGTGGAGGTTATTTGATGGCTTGTGTTGCCAGCCGGATACTCGCGGCACCCTTCGCCGTGATCGGCTCTATCGGCGTGGTCGCCGAGATTCCCAATTTCAACCGGCTGCTGAAAAAGCACGATATCGACTACGAACAGATATCCGCTGGTGAATACAAGCGAACCATCACCATGCTCGGCGAAACTACCGACCGGGCACGCGCCAAAGTCAAAGAAGAGGTCGAACAGACCCATACGCTGTTTAAGGATTTCGTCAAGGAGCGACGTCCGGTTGTCGATCTCGAAGCGGTCGCCACCGGTGAGCACTGGCTGGGAAGCCAGGCCTATAACCTCAAACTGGTTGATGATATCCGGACCAGCGATGATTACCTGATGAGTCTTCGGGACACGGCAGACATCTTTGAAGTTGAATACACCATCAAGAAAAAGATGCTCGACCGACTGTCGGGGTTGATCGGCCAATTGCGCAAGGGAAGACTACTGTCCGATGAGAGTGCCGCGCTTACCCGACTGTCCTGATCCTGTGCGTATCAGGAAATACGACTGATGCAGGCGGGACCGCCGTGATCTATCAGCTCGGATCTCAGATCCCGCAGGTGGCCGAAGACGTCTATGTCGCCCCCAGTGCTGACGTGATCGGATCGGTAAGCCTTGGACCCCGATCCAGTGTCTGGTTTGGCGCTGTCCTGCGGGGTGATAACGATCAGATCTCGGTTGGCGCAAGAAGCAACATACAGGACAACACGGTAATCCATGTGGACGCAGGTGTCCCCGTGACCATCGGTGAGGATGTCTCCATCGGTCACAGCGTTGTGATCCACGGGTGCACAATCTGTGACAAGGCGCTGATTGGTAACGGCGCAGTCATTCTTGATTTTGCCCAGATCGGTGAGAACAGTCTCGTCGGAGCCAATGCTCTAGTGACCGAACGAAAACGTTTTCCTGCAAGGTCACTGATTGTCGGCTCTCCCGCAAAGGTGGTTCGGGAACTCACCGATGAAGAGGTCGAACAACTCAGCCATAACGTTGAAAGCTACCTGAAGAAAGCTGAGCGTTACCGTGCTGATCTGTGTTCGCTGGGCTTGTAAAACCAGCCTATTGCGATTCATATGTGGGGGGCAGTATGAAGATTGGATTTATCGGACTTGGCAATGTCGGCGGAAAGCTTGCCGGTGCGCTGCTGAGAAACGGTTTCGATCTCACTGTCCGGGACCTGAACCCGGACCTTGAGAAGGCTTTTGCGGGCAAAGGTGCACACATTGGCGCAAGTCCCGCCGGGATTATGCAAGCCGTTGATCTTCTGATTACCTGTCTGCCGAATCCTTCAGTGAGCGCCGCTGTAGTGGAAGGTGAAGATGGCGTCCTGCAAGCGATGGCGCCGGGAAAGATCTGGGCTGAGATGAGCACTACCGACACGCTTGAGATCTGCCGGCTGGGAGAAAAAGTCTCGTCCGCTGGAGGGGAACCGATCGACTGTCCTGTATCCGGCGGCTGTCATCGGGCCGCCTCTGGCAATATTTCCATTTTTGCCGGTACCGAGCGATCCACGTTCGAAAAAGTGCTGCCGGTACTGACGACGATGGGTCGTCGCGTGCTGCACACGGGTCCGCTGGGGTCCGCCTCGACACTGAAAGTCATGACCAATTATCTCGCTTCCGTTAACCTAGCGTCACTCGGTGAGGCGCTGATGACCATGCGCCGTGCCGGGATCGATCTCAATACCACGTTTGAAGCAATCCGGATCTCCTCCGGTAACTCTTTTGTGCATGAAACGGAAAGCCAAGTCATTCTGAACGGAAGCCGGGATGTCAACTTCACCATGGACCTGGTAGTGAAGGACCTGTCACTCTTCCAGGCCATCGCCGACCGGACTGATGTGCCGCTGGAAATATCGCCGCTGCTGCTCAGGATTTTTGAAGACGGTCAGGACCGGTACGGCAGCCGCGAGTGGTCCACGAATATTGTCCGCCGGCTGGAAGAGGCCTGTAACGATCAGCTTCTTGCGCCGGGCTTCCCGGCAGAACTTGTCGATGATGAGCCGGAAGTTGCCGGTCATGAGGTGGTCGCGAAACACTCTTGACGAAGGGCCGGCGCTGCTTGTCGTGAATATCGCGCGTTGGCAAGCATGGACATGCTGCAGTGCAGCATGTCATACTGCCGGTTAGTCATGCTGCATCTTGATTCTCCTGCCGAAGCGAAGCGTTGGTGTTCCGAGCAGCGCGATCTCCAGAAAGCGATCGGCTTCGTACCGACCATGGGTGCACTGCACAAAGGACACCTTTCACTGGTCGAAAAAGCCTGCCAGGAAAACTCGGCCTGCTGTGTCAGTATCTTCATTAATCCGCTTCAGTTTGAAGATCCCGAGGATTTCAAGGCTTATCCCCGGGACACCGAGTCCGACCTTGCCCTTCTGGAAGCGCACGGCTGTGACATGGTCTTTATGGGACACCTCAATCAGTTTTTTCCAGAGGTCTCTGATATCGACGAGATCGAGATGCTCCCAGCCGGACATCACGGTTCAGGTCTGGAGGAACAGTTCAGGCCAGGACACCTCGATGGTGTCAGAACCATCGTGGAACGGCTGTTTCGTACTGTGGGCGGCTCCAGGGCATATTTTGGGGAAAAGGATTTTCAGCAGACGCTGGTGGTTTCGGACCTTGCCCGGGAGATGGGTTATCCGGAGGTTGTGGTGTGTCCCACCGTTCGCGAGGAGTCGGGCCTAGCGCTGTCATCTCGAAACGTCCTGTTGGATGCTGAAGAAAAATCCC
>CAYSMI010000080.1:4654-7455 GCA_964432165.1 uncultured Acidiferrobacter sp. | reverse complement strand
CGGGAATACGTCTCCCGGGTGCTGTACGCCATCACCAGACACCGTCCCACAATAAAGAGGTACAGAATGACCAGCATCAGGACGCCCATCAGTCCGAACTCCTCGGCGAAGACTGCAAAGATAAAGTCGGTACTGCGCTCGGGAATAAACTCAAGGTGGGACTGACTCCCCTCCAGCCAGCCCTTCCCCCAGATGCCCGCCGAGCCGATGGCAATCTGTGCCTGAATGATTTGATATCCGCTGCCCAGAGGATCCGCAAAAGGATCAAACAGCGTCAGGATCCGCTGCTGCTGATAGCCGTCCAGACGCGACCACAGAAAGGGCGCCAATGCCGCGAACGCCGCCAACAGCATCATAATGTGATGCCAGCGGATTCCTGCCAGAAAGACCACAATCATGCCGGAAATAATCAGCATGATCCCCGTGCCAAGATCAGGCTGCACCACCACCAGACCCGCGGGTATCAGAGTCACCATCAACGCTGCCAATACCGTCATGAACCCTGGCGGTAGCCGTCCCCGGGTCAGCATCCACGCCACCGCCATGGGAACTGCCAGTTTCATCAGCTCAGAGGGTTGAAACCGGACCAGTCCCAAATCGAGCCAACGCTGCGCCCCTTTTGCGACCACGCCGATAAAGAGAACCCCCAGCAGCGCAACCAGCCCAATCAGAAAAAGATGCGGCGAGAGTCTGCGAAGGGTCTCGGGAGAAACCTGGGCCAGGATCACCATGGCAAGCAGAGATACCCCGAGGCGAATTCCCTGGCGGATCATGACATCCCAATCCGCTCCCGAGGCGCTGAATATGACCACCAGACCAAGCGCAGAAAGAAACAGGAGCGCAATCAGCAAAGGCCCGTCAAGGCGCAGGGTTCTACCCGAAAACATTGCTTTTCTGCGCCAGCGCTGCTCTCTGAAGCCGCTTCAGGAAAAACCGGTCCATCACCTTCCGGGCAATCGGCGCCGCAGCTTTCGCGCCACTGCCGCCATGTTCAACCACCACCGCAATCGCGATCTGGGGTTTGTCGACCGGCGCGAAGGCAATAAAGAGCGCATGATCATGGAATTTCTCCGGGAGGACGCTTTCGTCGTATTCTTCATCCTGGCCGATCGCAATCACCTGGGCTGTGCCGGTCTTTCCCGCGATCGGGTAAGGGCTCCGCCTTCCGCTGGCCCGACCCGTACCCCGTGGACTGTGCATCACACCAGTCATGGCCCGAATGATCTGACCGAGGTCTGTATCAACGACGCGGTCCGCCTCCTGACCGCTGGCTTGCGTTTGAGACGGGGAGATCTTTTCGCCGCTCAGTGGGTCTTCCTCAGAAAGCAGTATTCTCGGTCGAACAGGGATTCCGCGATTCGCCAGCGTAGCCGTCATCCGGGCGAGTTGCATGGGTGTGGCCATCAGAAATCCCTGCCCGATCACGGTGATGAGGTCTTCCCCCGGATACCAGGGTTCATTTCTGCTGGCCCGTTTCCACTGCGGGGTTGGGACCAGGCCTGCCGGTTCCTGGGGAAGATCGACACCGGTTATCCGGCCGAGGCCGAAACCGGACAGCACCTTTGCCATCACATCAATGCCGAGTCTTCTTCCCATTTCATAAAAGTAAACGTCACAGGATTCCTCAATGGCCCCATGCAGATTCATGGGCCCGTGGCCGGTTTTCCTCCAGCATCGATAACGTCGGGTGCTGTCGGGCAGGGTAAACCAGCCCGGACAGTAAACCCGCTCCTGCGGATTGATGCCCGCATCGATGACGGCCCTGGCAATAACCGGTTTGATGGTAGAGCCGGGGGCATAGCGGCCGTACAACGCCCGGTTGAGAAGCGGTCTGTCTTCCAGTTCACGAAGCGCATCGTATGAGCCCTGATCGATACCGTCGACGAAGAGATTGGGGTCGAACGAGGGGCTGCTCACCATGGTCAGTATCTCTCCCGAGGCCGGGTCCATCGCGACCACCGCACCCAGTCGATTTCCCAGCGCCTCGCGGGCGACCCGCTGCAGATCAATATCCAGGGTCAGACTCAGGCTATGCCCGGGAACGGCGCTGTTTCGACTGATCGTCCTCAGCGTTCGCCCATGAGCATCAATCTCGACCTGCTCAAAACCGGACCGGCCCAGCAACGCACCTTCATACTGCTTCTCGATGCCGATCTTCCCGGTACTGCGGACACCCTTATAGGAGGACGCATCGAGCCTCGCCTGATCGCGCTCACTGATGCGCCCAACATAGCCCAGTACGTGAGCCGTCAGGATTCCTTCGGGATAATCCCGATGCAGCACGGCCTCGAGCGTCACTCCGGGAAAGCGGTATTCATTAACCGCAAAGGTTGCTGTCTGGACATCATCCAGTTTCGCTTTAAGGAGAATCTTTTCAAACGCTGGATGCTTTTTCAGGCGCCTGCGAAAGGCCGAAACCTCCCCGGGTGTCAATCCGACCAGGGCATCGACTTCCTGCAGCATGGTATCCAGATCGTCCACCTTCTCCGGCACTACCTGCAAGATATGGACCGCTGTGTTCTGTGCCAGCACGACGCCATTTCTATCCAGCACAAGTCCGCGTACCGGGGGCAGTGCCTGAATCCGGATATGATTATCCAGTGATAAGGTCTGGTAGCGCTCATACTGCGATACCTGCAGCACATAAAACCGCCAGATCAGCACCAGGGTGAGTGCGAGCGCCAGGGCGGCGGCAATACGGATGCGGCGGCGCACCGTGTCAGCAGCAAGGGTCCGCCCCGTGGGAAGATCGTTAGCAGCCATGGCTTTTTCTATCAGTGACTCAGGTTGGCGAGATGGCG
>CAYSMI010000080.1:0-4554 GCA_964432165.1 uncultured Acidiferrobacter sp. | reverse complement strand
CCCGGACAAAGATGCACCGGCGTCCGGCAGCCATAGCAGCAGCACTTCCCGGTCCCGACCAAGGTGCGAGGCCGGTTCCGCCCTGATCTTCATGAAGGACTCGGCAAGGTTTCGTTCTACTGCCGTAATCCGGGCAACAGGATAGCCGGGCGGGTATCGCCCGCCAAGACCTGAAGTCACCAGCAGGTCTCCTGCCCGGATATCCGCATTGCGGTCCAGGTAAAGGACTCTCAGTGGGCGGTTGGGTCCCCCACCATAGACGACGGTACGGAGTCCACTGCGTGCCACCTGAGCGGGAACCGCCTGATCCTCCTGGGTAATGAGGCTCACCTTGCTGCGAAACAGGCCTGGCTTGGTCACCTGCCCTACGAGGCCACCCGAATCAACTACCGGTTGACCCCGAAAGATCCCATCGGCGCTTCCTTTGTCGATCAGCACAGCCAGCCCACCCGGATCCGGGTTCACGGCGATCAGTGCAGCGAGGGTGACCTGCTCCGCCTGGGAAGGGGTAGCGGACAACAACTGACGCAGGCGGGCATTTTCATTTTCGAGAAATTCAAAGCGGTGCAGTCGTGTCTGCAGAATCAGGTTGCGCTGGCGCATCGCTTCGAACTCGCTGCGCAGCTGATCGGCCGACGTCAGGTGGCCCTGCATCGCGTTCAGAGCCGTGCTCGGCAAAGAAGCCAGAAAATGGACCGGTATCCCGATCACTGCAGCAGATTGCGCGACCGTGCGCACGGGTGCAATGTAAAGATATGCGGCCATCAGAACCAAAGACAGCAGCAGGTAAGGACCGAGACCGCGTAGGATGCCGCCGTCTCCGCGTTTCACCATCGCGTCGCTCCTGAAGACCGCGCGGAGTCAACCGGGCAACAGCGATTCCGCCTGGATGCTGGCGCACACACGCGGCAGAATCTACTCGTGAGTGAAGACGTCACCCAGCGCGCTCATTTCCTCCAGCGCTCTGCCACAGCCACGGGCAACGCAGGTCAGCGGGTCGTCAGCCACGACGACGGGCAGTCCCGTTTCCTGCATCAGTCGCCGGTCCATATCACGAATTAGGGCACCGCCGCCGGCAATCACCATTCCGCGATCCCCGATATCGGCAGCAAGTTCGGGCGGCGTATTTTCAAGGGTCTCGCGAATCACCTGCACGATCTGGCGCAAGGAATCGCTGATGGCTTCGTAGACTTCGTCACTGCCGATGGTCAGACTGTGGGACATGCCCTGCGCGATATCCCGTCCCTTGATCTCCATCTCGCGGTGATCCGATTCGTCCCAGGCAGTCCCGATTGCTTTTTTGACCCGCTCCGCTGTCGCTTCTCCGATAAGCAGGCCATGACGCCGCCGGACGTAATTGATGATGGCCTCGTCAAAGGTATCTCCGGCCACACGGATCGACGTCGCATAGACGATACCCCCAAGAGAGAGAACCGCCACTTCTGTGGTGCCGCCACCGATATCCACCACCAGAGATCCGGTGGGCTCCGCGACCGGCAGCGAGGCACCGATGGCCATCGCCATCGGTTCTTCAATCAGGAAGACTTCGCGTGCGCCAGCGGTAATCGCTGATTCACGTATGGCACGACGCTCGACCTGGTTCGAGCCGCCGGGAACACAGATCACGATCCTGGGTGATGAGAAGAAACGATTCTGCTGAACCTTTCGGATGAAATATTTCAGCATGACCTCGGCGACCGTGAAATCCGCGATTACACCCTCTTTGAGCGGCCGGATCGCCTGGATGTTACCCGGGGTGCGGCCCAGCATCATCTTGGCTTCCTGTCCTACCGCAAGCACCGTTTTCTCGGGCGCGAGGGAGCCCGTGCGGATCGCAACGACCGAAGGTTCGTTGAGGATGACGCCCCGATCCGGCACGTAAACGAGTGTATTAGCTGTGCCCAGATCGACTGCCAGGTCGTTGGAGAAAAATCCGAAAAGACGTTTAAGTACCATGAGTCGGCGCAACATGAGAAGGCAGGTGCGAAGGCGGTAATTTATCACAGGGCGCCGCGATAACCCTAACGCCTGGGATATAATTGCCGCCCTTCTTTCGTGCTCCTGTAATCCGGTGTCCATTTCTGAGAAAGACGTCCTGCGTGTCGCCCACCTCGCCCGAATCAGGGTTGCTCGGGACGAACTCGAACATTACCGGGAAGGCCTCTCTGGCATTCTGTCCCTAGTCGCCCAGATGCATGAGTGCGATACCGAGGGTGTCGAACCGATGGCGCACCCACAGGATATCCAGTTAAGACTTCGTGAGGACGAGATCACAGAGCCCGATCAGCGTACCGTAATGCAGGAGAGCGCACCCCTGGTCGAAGCCGGCCTGTACCTCGTACCCCGAGTGATCGAATAAACCCCGTCTCGGGGTTGCATTGACGCCGAACATCCGCGACTGAACAGTTTGTCCCATGTTTCATGAGCACAGCCTAATTGCCCTTCGCAACCTGCTGCGCCGGCGCGAGGTCAGCAGTACCGAACTGACCCGTCACTGTCTCGACCGGATCGATGAACACCGCGATCTCAATGCATTCATCACGATAGACGAAGCCGGTGCCATGGCCGCGGCCGCAGCGGCAGACGAGAAACTCGCCCAGGGTGAGCATGGACCGCTCACCGGAGTTCCCATCGCGCACAAAGATATCTTCTGCACCAAAGGCATGCTCACGACCTGCGGATCAAAAATGCTGGGAAACTTTGTTTCGCCATATGACGCCACAGTAGTGGAGCGCCTTGCCGAAGCAGGCTCTGTGCTTGTTGGAAAAACCAACATGGATGAGTTTGCGATGGGCTCATCCAATGAGACCTCCTTTTTTGGCACCGTGAAAAATCCCTGGGACCGCAACTGTGTCCCCGGCGGCAGTTCCGGCGGTTCCGCAGCAGCTGTCGTGGCCGGCCTGGTTCCGGGTGCTACGGGGACTGATACGGGTGGGTCTATCCGCCAGCCCGCCGCATTCTGTGGGCTGACGGGCCTCAAGCCAAGTTACGGGCGGGTTTCGCGCTATGGCATGATTGCCTTCGCTTCTTCACTTGATCAGGGCGGTCCGATCACCCGAAGCGCCGAGGATGCGGCGCTGATGCTGAACTGCATGGCGGGGTTTGATCCGCGCGATTCCACATCCATGAATCAGCCGGCTCCCGACCTGTCGTCTATGCTCAACATGGATCTCAACGGGCTGCGCCTTGGCCTGCCAAAAGAATTTTTCGACGACTCGGTCCAGGGAGATGTTCTTGAGCGGGTCCGCGAGTCCCTTGCCGTCTTTGAAGGACTCGGCGCAACACTGGTGGATGTCTCGCTGCCCAACAGCGCCGCAGGGATTCCCTGTTATTACGTTATTGCCCCGGCCGAAGCATCGTCGAACCTGTCGCGATTTGACGGCGTGCGTTTCGGTCACCGCTCTCAGGACGCGGGCGAACTTCTGGATCTTTATGAGAACTCCCGGGCCGAAGGCTTTGGCGAGGAAGTCAAGCGTCGAATCCTGATCGGTACTTACGCGCTATCCGCCGGCTACTACGACGCGTACTATCTCAAGGCGCAGAAAATCCGGCGGGTCATCGCGCAGGATTTTACGACAGCATTTGAACATTGCGACGTCATCGTCGGACCCACCAGTCCGACCACCGCTTTTCCGATCGGAGAGAAAACCCAAGATCCTGTCGCGATGTATCTCAATGACATCTTTACCAATACCGTCAACCTGGCGGGGCTTCCCGGATTGTCGATTCCTTCAGGTTTTGATGCGGCCGGCCTGCCGGTGGGCCTGCAGTTGATAGGCCGGTTCATGGACGAGGCATCCCTTCTCGGCGCGGCGCATCAACTCCAGCGTGAGACAGACTGGCACCAGCGTGTGCCCGCAGGGTTTTGAGCATGGACTTCGAATGCGTCATCGGCCTTGAGGTCCACGTGCAGTTGATGACACAAAGCAAGATCTTTTCAGGATCTTCTACCGCCTACGGTGCATCTGCCAATACCCAGGCCTGTGCGGTCGATATCGGCCTGCCGGGCGTGCTTCCGGTGATGAACCGCCAGGCTGCGCTTATGGCCGCCACTTTTGGTCTTGCGGTTGGCGCAACGGTCAATCGGGTGTCGGTCTTTGCCCGGAAAAATTACTTCTACCCGGATCTGCCCAAGGGTTATCAGATCAGTCAGTACGAGATTCCGGTTGTCAGCGGCGGCAGCCTTGAGATTCCGACGGACGCAGGCAGTAAACGTATCCGGATCACCCGGGCCCATCTCGAAGAAGATGCCGGAAAGTCGCTTCACGAGGACTTTCACGAAATGACGGGGATTGACCTGAATCGCGCCGGCACGCCTCTGCTGGAAATCGTCTCGGAACCGGATCTTCGTTCTCCCGGTGAAGCGGTTGCCTATCTCAAGAAACTCCACGCCCTCGTCAGGACCTTGAGAATCTGCGACGGCAACATGCAGGAAGGGTCGTTCCGCTGTGATGCCAATGTATCCATCCGGCCACTCGGCGAAACCGCGCTCGGCACCCGGACCGAACTTAAGAACATCAACTCTTTCCGCTTTGTGGAACGGGCCCTGCATTA
>CAYSMI010000079.1:3708-7545 GCA_964432165.1 uncultured Acidiferrobacter sp. | reverse complement strand
TCCAGATGATCATCAACCGGGAGTGGGGCCTTGCCCGTAACGAGAACCCCAATCAGGGCAGTTTCATTATCGAAGAACTAACGGACCTGGTGGAGCAGGCCGTGCTGTCTGAGTTTGACCGGTTGGCCGAGCGCGGTGGCGTACTCGGGGCAATGGAAACCGGATATCAGCGTGGAAAGATACAGGAAGAGTCCCTTTACTATGAGACCCGTAAGCATGACGGCAGTTATCCCATTATCGGGGTAAACACTTTCCTCAATGATGACGACAGCGGTCAGATCGAGATCGAGCTTGCGCGTGGTACCGAGTCGGAAAAGCAGGGTCAGTTGGAGCGACTCAAGCAGTTTCAGCGCCAGCATCAGGATGCGGCTGAGTCAGCCCTTGAGGCGGTGAAAGATGTAGCGCTGCGCGGTGAAAATGTCTTCTACCCGCTGATGGATGCGGCCCGTGTCTGCTCGCTTGGCCAGTTGACACAGGCATTTTTCGAAGTGGGCGGTAAGTATCGCCGCGGCATGTAGTGTTGTTGCTGCCTTTGCGCTGGAGTTCTCGTCAGGGGTTGAGGGCAACGTCCAAAGATAGCAAAGCACGGCAGGATTCATAGCTGTCGCTTTCAACCAGGAGACCGTCTCCGTGTCTTTTTCGGGCGCACTGCGTCGTAACGTACTGATTCTCTCGGCCTGCCAGGCACTGGTGCTTTCAGGCAGTTCCCTCATCATCGCGACGTCGGCACTGACTGGACTGTCGCTTGCCCAGAACAGACTCTGGGCAACGCTGCCGCTTTCATGCATGTTTGTCGGCACCTTGCTCACGACTTTTCCCGCGTCGCTGATGATGAAGCGCATCGGACGCCGCGCGGGGTTCATGATCGGGCCGCTGGCAGGGCTTGTCGGTGCTGCAGTTGCCATCTGGGCAATCACCGAGCGGGATTTCTGGCTGTTTTGCGCAGGATCATTCCTGATCGGGGTGCTGAACGGTGTTGGCTATTACTACCGCTTCGCCGCAGCAGACATCAGCGGCAGCGAGTACCGCAGCCGGGCCATCTCCTGGGTGCTGGCCGGGGGGGTTGTAGCTGCGTTTGTGGGGCCAAACCTGGCAGCCTTCAACCGTGATCTGATCGCGGGCTTTCCCTTTGCCGGCAGCTACGCCAGCCTCCTGGTCGTGTATTTGCTGTCGATACTGCTGGCGTCACTGCTGCGGATACCGCCGCCCACTGAGGCCGAGCGCTACGGCGCTCAGCGGCCGCTTGGAAAGATCGCCCGGCAACCGGTATTTTTCGTTTCGGTTATCGGAGCACTGATTGCCTATGGCGTCATGAACCTCGTAATGACCTCAACACCACTTGCGATGGCAGGCTGCGGTCATTCCTTCTCTGATACCGCATTGGTGATCGAGTGGCATGTGCTCGCGATGTTTTTGCCGTCATTTTTCACCGGTCACCTGATTGTCCGTTTTGGCGTGCTGAGAATCATGGGTGTGGGTGTAGTGCTGCTGTTTGGCAGCGTGGCGGCTAATCTGAGCGGCATCACCGTTACGCACTTTGTGGTGGGCCTGACCCTGTTGGGGCTTGGCTGGAACTTCCTCTTTGTGGGGGGCACCACTTTGGTTACGGAAAGTTATTCGCCAGCGGAAAAGGCCAAAACCCAGGGACTGAACGATCTCATGATCTTTGGGACTGTGGCCTTGACGGCTGCAGTCTCAGGTGTCGTACACGAAACTGCAGGCTGGGAGATGCTCAATCTGCTTGTGCTGCCGTTTCTGTTGGCAGCGCTCGTTCTTATCCTATGGCTCAGCCGGGCCCGTAAGCGGCAGTCGATGATCAACGCTTAGGAATGGCCTTTTGGCACGCGGGTTATGAGCCGCTGCATGAACCCGGGTCGCAAAAGCACCGCGATGTTGCCGATCAGGATCAGGCCAACGCCGGCCAGCGCGCGGCCCTGCCACTCATAATCCTCAAACCAGGTCGACAGGGCGAGAGCCACAATCGGGAACAGTACCGTGGCATAGGCGGCATTCTCCGGACCAATTCTCCCTACCAGGGTGAGATAGCAGCCAAAAGCGATCGCAGACGCGAACAAAGCCAGAAACGCCAACGAGCCAATGTAACTGGCGCTGGTGTCAATAACGAACGGCGCGCCGGAACCCATACTGTAAGCAAGAAGAAAAAGTGCCCCGTAAGCCATGCCGATGGTATTGGCCGAAGCCACCGGCAGCCCATAATTCTGGTTGCGCGCCGAGACGATGTTTCCAATTGAGGCTAGATAAGTGGCGATCAGGCTGATGCCGATGGCGGTCAGGGCTTGATGGCCGGATGCTGTAATCTCCGGCCAGAACACCAGCGCCATCCCGGTAAGGCCGAAGGCGACAGCGATAACCGTCTTTTTCTGAATCTTGCGTTTGAGGAAGAGTGCGCTGTTGAAGATGTTCATTACGGTCATCGTCGAGAAGATCACGGCCAGCAGACCCGTCGCAAGATCAAAAGCTGCGTAATAAAACAACAGGTAATTCAGGGAGAATAGACTGAGACCTAACAACGCCAGGTAAGGGTGATGGCGTAATGCAATTCGCAAGGAAACGCCTCGCAAAAGACACCAGACGGCCAGCAGCCCTGACGCCAGGATAAAACGGTAGACGATAGAGACCTCTGGCGCCACATTGCCAAGCTGGAAGTGAATCGCCAACCAGCTCGAACCCCAGATCAGTACGGTGAGGCTATAAAGTGCAGGGGTGCTCAAATGATCAACCCCCCGAGACGTTCAGAGCGCCCTTTACCTGCGGGGCCCCATGACTCAGGGTTCACTCACCGTCTTCAAGTCGCGTGACGGCCTGGGCCAGCGTTTCTTCATTGATGACACCCAGATATTCGGGGGGTGTATCGTGACGTCTGAAGGTTTTTTTGACAATGCCGGCGAGGTTGGGTTTTTTCTCGGCAGGTGTTTCCCCTTTGCCGATACCTCCGCCGAATTCGATGATGGTTCGGCATCCCTGATCAGCGGCATACACCAGATTCTCATGCCACAGTACCGGGTTGAACAACTGGGAAAAAAGCGCTGCCCGGATTCCGTCAGGGTTCTGATCGTGGAACCGGCCGGTCGTGTTGGACAGCACCGAAATCAATGGCGACTGCAAGCTTGTGTTTTCCAGAGAGGCGCGGAACTCAAGTGCAGCGCCGATCATATAGAAAGTATGAAAAGCCCCTTCGGTTTTGAGGCGTGCTGACCTTTTGCCCGGGAACTGTTCTTCGAGGGTCTTGACCAGAGCGCTAAGGTCCTCCGCTTTGCCGCCGACCACGGTTTGGTCAGGCAGGTTGCATGCTGCCACGGCGCAATAGTGCTGCTCTGCCAGTTCTTTCGCACTCTCAAGCGCGAGCGGCAGTGCCTCCATCTCACCCTCGCCCAGTTCACCCATGAGGCGCCCGCGCTCATTGACCAGACGCAGTGCGTCAGCGAAGCTAAGGCCGCCCGCCGCAACCAGTGCCGAATACTCCCCCAGGCTGTGTCCAGCGGCGGCTTTGGGTTTTACCGAATGCCCGGTCTTCGCTTCAAAAATCTGCAAGCAGGCGATCGCATGGGTAAGCAGGACCGGCTGGGTATAGCGGGTAAGGTGAATCTCATTATCGGGATCCGCAAAAGAAAGACGCGCGAGATCGTAGCCCAGCGTGTCACTGGCTTCCTCGTAAAGGCGTTGTACGGACTCAAAAGCGTCAAAAAGATCCTTTCCCATGCCACAGTATTGGGATCCCTGGCCTGGAAAAATGAAAAGGGCTGAGTCAAAAAGTGCTGTCTTAGTCATGCAGCCTGTTACTTGGCATCACAAAATTGCGGATGGGTCATTCTATCC
>CAYSMI010000079.1:0-3608 GCA_964432165.1 uncultured Acidiferrobacter sp. | reverse complement strand
AAAAAAAATCCCGCCAGATTGACTAGCGGGATCAATATTTGGAGGAGGATATGAATCAGAAATTGTGCATTGCACAAACTCTGGTGAGATATTACCCCTGGCCTTAAGCGAAGTCAACTACTGCTGAGATTTTGTTGGTGACGCCAAGGACTGACTACGTTAGCTGCCAGGGCGCGACAATTTGGGTGGAAAGACTGGCGTGACTGGATAACAATGACCGTTTTTCGGACAGACCCTTTCATTATGACGCTGCTGATTGCGCGACATGGACAGACAGACTGGAACCTTGAAGGGCGCTGGCAATCCACCAGTGATATACCGCTCAATGCCCATGGGCGCGACCAGGCTGCGCAGCTCGCCGTCCTGCTCAAGGAGGCAGGCCACACACCGCGTCGTCTTGTGACCTCACCGCTTTCAAGGGCCCTTGAGACTGCCGGGATCCTGGGAGAGGCGATGGCGTGTCCCGTTGAAATCGAACCAGCCCTCACAGAACTTGATCTCGGAGATTTTGAGGGACAACTGGAATCTGATCTTCGCGCCAAAGATCCTGCCGGCTATGACGCCTGGCGCGAGTCCTGCTATCTTCAGGCGGCGCCGGGTGGTGAGACTATCCACGACGTGGCGGGACGTATCGGTGGATTTGTAACGGGGCTTGACGACCGCGCAGGAGATATCCTGATAGTAGGTCATCAAGGCGTCAACATGGCGATAAAGGCGCAGCTTAGCGACTGCTTCAGTCGTGAGTGCCTGGCATCATTTCGCCAGAAGAATGATGAGATTGATTTATGGCAGCTGAACCCCGCCAGGCCGCTTGGACAGATTAGGGTAAACCATGACTGATCTTTCCACGGCCGATCTTGACGCAGCCGCCAGGTACCTTTCGCAACGCGACAAGGGTATGGCGAGGATCATTGCCGAAGTGGGTGACTGTACGCTCGAGGTCCGGAGCAACCGGTCTGTGTTTGAGTATCTCTGCCGCTCCATCATCTACCAGCAGTTAAGCGGCAAGGCTGCTGGTACGATCCATGGCCGCATGCTGGACCTTTTTGAGCGGCGCCGGGCGAGCGCTGGGGCGCTGCTCAAAATGCCGATGGAGCAGTTGCGCTCGGCGGGTCTGTCCCGGTCAAAGGCTCTCGCGCTCTATGACCTTTCGGAGCGTCAGGCAGCGGGCACATTGCCCGCGCGCCACCAGCTGAATCGGATGACAGATCAGGAAATCGTCGACTGCCTGAGTCAGGTGCGGGGCGTCGGGGAGTGGACAGTGCAGATGCTCCTGATTTTCTATCTCGGCAGGCCGGATGTGCTGCCGAGCCGGGATCTCGGGGTACAGAAGGGATATCAGAGGATGCGCCGCTTGCGTGAACGGCCGGAACCTTCACGTCTGGTAAGGGCGGGTCTGCGGTGGCGGCCATACCGCTCAGTGGCGACGTGGTACCTTTGGCGTTGTCTGGATATCGAGCTGCCGACTTCCTAGGCGTGGTGAGCGGATGCACCGGTGAGCATCCGGTAGCGATCCATCAGCGTCTCCCGGCTTTCTTCCCGCTCAGGATCTACCGGAATGCACTCAACCGGGCATACCTCGACGCATTGAGGTGTTTCAAAGTGACCCACGCACTCCGTGCACCGGGTTGGGTCGATGACGTAAATCTCTTCGCCCTGGGAGATGGCGTCGTTAGGACACTCGGGCTCGCAGACGTCACAGTTAATGCACTCGTCTGTGATCAGCAGCGCCATGGCATCGGATCTGAAGTTACCTTTGCGCAGTCAGGCTTCAGCGACGCAGGCGCTGGACGAGTTTTTCGTTCACCTGAGGATGAAGAAACTGCGCGACATCGCCGCCGTGCGAGGCGATTTCCTTGACCATGGATGCGGACAGGAACGTGTAGTGCTCCGAAGGCGTCAGAAACATGGTTTCAATTCCAGAATCCAGACGACGGTTCATGGCAGCGAGCTGGAATTCGTACTCGAAGTCAGACACCGCTCGCAGTCCCCGCAGGACGACCTGAGCATTTTCTGCGCGGACGCTGTCAATCAGTAGTCCGTCGAACCCGATCACGCTGATGTTATCAATATGTTTCAGCGATAGTTGTGCCATCCCAAGCCGTTCATCAAGCGTAAACAGGGGCTGTTTCGTTGGGCTGGCAGCGATGGCGACGACGACTTGTGTAAACAGTTGACTGGCGCGCTCGGCAAGATCAATGTGCCCCCGGGTGATCGGGTCGAATGTCCCCGGATAAATTGCTTTGGTGCTCATATGCTTATCGGCCTTCCTTGCCGTCAACTTTCCCGTTCGGATACTACCAATCACGGCGTAGGTGATCCATAATTTATCGTGGGACTACAGCAGATAACCTGGGGAGGAGCAATGGACGTCGTCAGTTTTACCCGTATGGCGGATGGGACCAAAGAGGATTACCAATTTCTGGGCGAGCAGGAACATGAATTTATGGATGAGCTGCCGGCTCGACTCCTGGACAGCCTGAACGCCCTCAGCAAATCCTTTTCCGGTTATCCGGTCAGTCGATTGGAGCATTCTCTGCAGTCCGCAACCCGCGCGCATCGCGCTGGAGAATCCGAGGAAATGGTGGTGGCCGCGCTTTTGCATGATATCGGCGACATGCTCGCGCCGCGATCACATAGCGAAATGGCGGCTTCGATTCTGCGGCCTTTTGTTTCCGAGAAAACCTACTGGATTATCAAATACCATGGCCTCTTCCAGATGTACTATTACGCGCATCATCTTGGCGGTGACCGCAATGCCCGTGAGCGTTTCCTGGACCACCCGTGGTACGAAGATGCCGTCCGGTTTTGTGAGGAATACGATCAGAACTGCTTTGATCCTGATTATGACAGTGAACCCTTGTCGTTCTTTGAACCGATGATGGAAAGGGTATTCAGCAACGAAAACACCTTCGACGAGGAAAGGGTGGCGCGCGTGGGCGGTCAGGCCGGCTGATCAGGACAGGTCGCCAATGCCTGGGGCATCAACGGCATTGGGAGCATTGGTGTAGAGACTGTAGGAGACCTGTCCCGCGTGTTTTTGCCGCAGGGCGACCCAGCCCTCTGGAATGACGGTCGTTTCATTCACCGAGCATTCGACATAAATACGGGCTTGGGGCTTGAGCAGTTCATAGCGGGTCAATCTTCGAAGGCTGCGCTCCACGAGTCCGACTCCGTAGGGCGGATCCACAAAAACGATATCGAACTGTTGGGTACATGAGGTCATCCATTCGAGCGCTTCGGCGCAATACGTGGTGACCTGATCCGCACCCAGCAGGGACGTCGTTTCTTTAAGTTGGGTATAGCAGGGCTGACGCATCTCGATCAGTGTGACGGCCCGCGCGCCCCGCGATGCAGCCTCAAATCCCAGCGCCCCGCTACCGGCAAAAAGATCCAGGCACTCTGCGTTAAAGACGCAAGGGGCCAGCCAGTTAAACAGGGTCTCGCGCACGCTGTCTGGCGTGGGTCTCAAGTCTGCCGCGCCATTGAAGCGGATCAGACGTTTCTTCCACTGACCGCCAATAATGCGCAGCCGGCCGCGTTGTACTGCACGGGAGGAACTCATTGAATTGATCCTGGCACGTTTCTTTGACACGGAATGATAGGAT
>CAYSMI010000078.1:0-7548 GCA_964432165.1 uncultured Acidiferrobacter sp. | reverse complement strand
CTCGATGAGCCCACCGCGCATCTGGACCCTGCGGCCACCGGTTCGGTAGAACAGATCATTAACGATATTGACAGCGAGGGCGTCAGGATCCTGATGGTCTCACATGATCTCGGCCAGGTACGCCGCATCGCGGATGACGTGCTGTTTCTGCATAACGGCCGGCTGGTCGAACATTCCCGGGTATCGCGTTTTCTTGACGCGCCGGGTTCTGAACTCGC
Organism: uncultured Acidiferrobacter sp.; assembly: GCA_964432165.1. Classification (GTDB taxonomy): domain Bacteria; phylum Pseudomonadota; class Gammaproteobacteria; order Arenicellales; family UBA868; genus UBA868. The sequence continues at coordinate 7,330 of CAYSMI010000078.1, read as the reverse complement.
AGCCGCATTCGTTGAGGGTCGCCTGCTCTGGTAAGCAGAAGATCGGCTAAGCGGAATCCGCCAGCCACTGGGCAACCGCGTCGCTGAAGCCCGATTCGCTATGGTCGGCGACGGACTGAAACTCCCGGGAAAGCGGTTCGGGAGCGTTGCCTACAACCCGGGCGGTGTTCGCCCAGCGCAGCATGTCCAGGTCGTTAAAGTCGTTCCCGACGGCGAGCGCCGTGGCTTCATCAAGACCAAAGTGATGACAGATCCATTGGGCGGCGTGTGACTTGCCTACGGTTTTGGGAAAAATCTCGTACCAGACCGAGCGATGGTCAAGCGGCGAAGTGGTTCTGACAACATTGAGATCTGGCAGGCGTTCAGCGAGTTCGTCATGAAGGACGCCTGGGTTTTCCAAGGGTGCAATTGCCAGTAATTGGGCAGCGCCGCTGACAGGGGCTGAATCGGCATCCAGCATCTGGTGGTGTCCTGCGTACAGAGACAGTCGTCTGTCGAAATCAGGATTGGCGTAGCCGAAGCGGCGCCAGCGGAATCGATGATTGTCCGGAACCGGATCATGGACCATGAAGTCCAGTTGTAACGCTTCGAGGACATCGATGGCATGCGCCATCTCCGTGTCCTCAAGAGCGAACTGGCACAGCAGTTTTCTGGGACGAAACGAAAAGATTCCGGCGCCAGATGACGTTACCAGCAGATCGATAGGAAAGGCGTCGTCAAGGACGCGATCACAGGAAAAAAGAGATCGCCCAGTGACCACCACACGGGTGATGCCAAGGGTACCTAGCTGTTCAAGGGTTGCCCGGTTGCGCCCACAAAGCTCCTGACCGGGCCCGAGCAGCGTCCCGTCGAGATCAGTGAAGACGACGCTTTGACTGTGTCTCGGTGCATCCATAAAGGGAAGGTATACACGGAAACTGCCACGGCTTCACCTACCCGTTAGAGAAGCGATTCTATTTTGCTGACGAGTTCTACATTGTCGGGAGTCACCATCGAGCCAAAACTGCCGACGACTCGGCCCTCCCGGTCGAGAAGATACTTGTGAAAGTTCCATTTTGGAAACTGCCCGGCTTGCTCAGCGAGTGCCTGGAAAAGAGGTTCCGCATTACGCTTGGCGACCCGGGATTTTTCAAACATCGGAAATTTCACTTGGTAGGTGAGGTCGCAAAATTCCCGAATCTTTTCCTCCGAGCGGGGATCCTGGAAAAAATCGTTGGAAGGAAACCCGAGCACGGAAAAACCTCTGTTGCCATATTTTTCCTGGAGGGCCTCAAGACCCGCGAACTGCGAGGTGAAGCCGCAGTAACTGGCGGTGTTGACGACCAGCAGCACTGTATCCGGGTAGGCATCACACAGCCGCACCGACTCTTCGCTGGCGAGGTAGCGCTTGGTGAAATCAAGATTCACAGCACAGTGGCTGTTATCTGCGCTGGCGGCGTGCGCAACTACAGCGAATACGGCCAGGAAAATTGAACGAAGTATCATGATAGGAGTCTCTTGAAATCACAAAGAAAGTCTAACCCGGTGCTGTGAATTGCAGGTATTCCTTCAGTTCAGGACTTTTCGGATCGGCCAATGTCACATCAGCCGCTCCGTGCTCTTCGATTCTGCCGTCGTGCATGAAGGCGAGGGTATCGGCAATCCTGGCAACCTCCAAAGGCAGATGACTCACCACGATGACCGTGAGCCCATGGGTCCGGCGGAGTTCATCGACCAGTTCATGCATCTTGGCCCGCAACCGCGGGTCCAGGCTCGTAAAGGGCTCGTCGAGCAGCAGTAGCGGGCGTTTCTGGCAAAGACAGCGGGCGAGAGCCGCTCTCTGGCGTTCACCGCCGGAAACGTCCCCGGGATGTCGGGAACGAAGTGCGCCGAGCCGCGTTGCTTCCAAAGCCCGCTCGATCAGTTCGCGATCGTCTTCGGTGAGTTTCAGGCCCGGGTGGCAGCCCAATGCGATGTTCTGGTAGAGGGTGAGGTGGTTAAAAAGGTTGTTTTCCTGAAACATCATGGTGACAGGTCGCGCGGCAGGCGCGAGTTCATCGATGCGTTGTTCATTGACAAGGATCGTCCCATCGCTTGGCCGCTCAAATCCCGCAATCAGGGACAGTAATGTGGATTTTCCGGCACCGCTTTCCCCGATCAGTGCAATACATTCGCCCCGTTGGGCCTGCAGGGAAGCCTGCAGTTGCCAGTCACCCAGGCGGAACTGAAGCTGGTCTATGTTCAGGAAGGACATCGCGACAGGCTGCGGTCCAGTATCCAGAAGAGCGCAACGCACATGAGAACCAGTACCAGTGCGGTGACCGCCGCTTCATCGAATCGGTAGGCGCTCATGCGGTGATAGAGCATCACCGGGAGGGTGATGTGGCCGGTGGTGTCGAAAAGGGCGGCCACACCCATGTCACCAAAAGAGAGTGCCCCACCCAGGGCCAGTGCAAACGCAGCGGGTCTTCGGATCATCGGCCAGTCGATCCGTCGGAACCGCTGCCAGCCGCCAAGACCTAACTGGGCGCACAGTCTCTGGTACTGCTGGCCGGAACTGATCAGCACCGGCGTGATGCTGCGAAGGAGATAAGGCAGCACCATTACCGCGTTGACGAGCGCAATCATCAGCAGCGTGACGTTACCCACCAGCTGGATCTGCAGGGCGATCAGGAACAACCCGGTGCCGATGACCATCGGCGGGAACGCCAGGGTGAGAGAGCCGATAAGGAGGGTGAGTTCCTTGGCTCTGTGTTGCTTGCGCTCAAGCATCAGGAATCGGGCGGTTGTTGCCAGACCTAAGGCCATGGCCGCAGCGACACTCGTCGCCGTTACCGCAATGCCAAGACTTCGTGCAGCCGCCTGCCACAGGCCGGCATCCAGGATGACCGAAACCACAGGGCCTCGCAGTCCCGCCAAGACCAGCGCGGCGATGGGCGCGAACACAAAAAGACTGCATAGAATGATTGCCCCAGAGTCCAGAATCTTCCCGAGGCGCATTGGCGCATCAGGCCGGGCCCGTGGATCTCGTTTTCGTCCCGGCGTCGGTGTGAGCACCCGCAGCCATCGAATCAGGAGCACAGCGATACAGGTACACAGGAGCAGTTGTGCCAGTGCCAGTACTGCGGCCTGGCCAGGGTCGAATTCAAACCGCAGCGCCTGGTAGATCGCCACCTCAATGGTCGTTGCGGAAGGCCCGCCGCCAAGGGTCAGGACCACCGCAAAACTGGTGAAGCAGAGCAGGAAAACGATGACGATGACACCGGGCAGGAAGGCGCTGATAGCCGGCCATTCGACAAAACGAAAGAGTTGTCCACTGGACATACCGAGCGTGCCGGCCGCGCGCCAGTTTTCTGTCGTGATCTGCTCCCAGGCAGGCAGAAGCAGTCGGACCGCGAGCGGCAGGTTAAAGAAGGTATGTGCCAGCAGAATGCCGGTCAGGCCATAAATTTCAAGCGGTACGGCAAGGCCCACCGACTGAAGCACGGTATGCAGCAATCCAGCCCGCCCGTAAACGGCCACGATGCCGAATACGGCGACAATGACCGGCATGACCAGGGGCAGTCCCATCAGGGTGATCAGGATGGTCCGACCGGCAAAGACGGGACGTCTGGCGTAAGCCCGCGCGACGGGTATCGCGAGGGCCACACTGATCAGCGTAGAAAGGGTCGCCTGCCATACGGTGAATCGTATGACCTCAAAAAAGTAGGGGTCGAAGAGCGTCAGGGCAACGGAAAGCGGGCGGGACGCAACACCCACTGCCGCCAGCGAACCTGCAATCAACACCGTCAGGAAGAGCGCCGCGATAAGTCCGGGCCAGAGCCCGCGAAGCGATCGGGTATGCAAAGGAGGCTTCACTGGACGAGAGCCGTGAGCCAGCGCTTGATCCAGCGTTTTCGTTCCCCGCTGACTTCAACCGGCTCAAAACCCAAGGTTTTGCCGGGAAGTTCATCATCGCGAAAAGCCTTTGGCAGTGCCTTCCCTGTGCGAACGGCGGGCAGCATCCAGTTGCTTGTCGGCAGTATCCTCTGAACCTCATCCGACAGGAGGAAGCGCAGGAAATCTTTCGCCAGTTCGGGTTGAGCCGAATGGGCGAGTCGCGCCGCGACTTCGACCTGCTGGTAGTGACCTTCTTCAAACATGGCGACACGATATCGCTCGGTCTTTTCGACGTGGCGGTGATATGCAGGTGAAGTGGTGTAGCTCAGAACCATCGGCGCTTCACCTTCAAGAAACAATCCATAGGCTTCCGACCACCCTTTGGTAACCGTGACAATACGGGGCGACAGTGAGGTCCACGCTTTCGTATCGTTGTCCCCGAATATTTTGCGGACCCACAGCAACAGGCCGAGCCCCGGCGTACTGGTCCGCGGGTCCTGGATAATGATTTTTGGTCCCTGCGCGTCATTAACCAGTTCCCGCAGGCTGGTGGGCGGGTTCTGCAGGTTTTCGCTGTCGTAGACGAATCCGAAGTAACCGAAGTCATAGGGGATGAACACGGGGTCTGACCAGGCGAGGGCAAACTCGACGGCACCAAGATCAAGATCGTGCGGCTCTAGAAGACCGGTCTGTTGGGCCTCGGCGACAAGGCTGGTATCCAACCCCAGGATGACGTCAGCCGAAGAACGACTGCCTTCGAGTTTGAGGCGGCCCAGTAGCGCGGCGCCGTCTTCGACACCAACAAACTTGAGATCGCAACTGCAGCGAGCCTCAAACGCCGGCTCAATCAGCGGCCCCGGACCCCAATCGGAGACGAAAGAAGCGTAGGTGTAGACCGTCAAGGCCGGCGTCGCCGCGCTCACCGGGAGGTGGATAATAGACAGCAGGCCTGCGCCGAGGGCAGCAAGCAAACGAGAACATGTCATGAAGGCGCTCCTTCGGGACCGAAGAGCGGAGGGACCAGTGCGGCCGCTATCCAGATTCCTCCGCCGGTATGATCCGGTTCAGGTTCAGCGGGTGATTCTCAGCCCGGCCCGTGCCGGACACCCCGTTGGATAGTGCGGTCAATCTAGTCAAGGCCTTTCCCGCTGTCAATAGAGTCATCGACAACGCGTATACGCCTTCTTAGCTGTCGAGATAGTTTTCAATCAGTCTGATGGCCTGCTCAGAGCGTGCCGCGCCGCTTCCTTGAATCAGGACCCAGCGCCGGCCCGAGTTTTCCAGCATGTCGACAAATTGCAGGTGAATCGTCCGGCGTTTTTCAGGCGAACCCCTGTCGCGCTGAAGACCGTCAGGCGCCCACGGTAGGTCAATATCACACAGAAGATACAAATCCCCCGCCCGCTCCATCACGGTGTTGGTGATCCACTCGGGGGATACGCCGTAATAATGCTGGGCGTAGATCAGTGTGGACAAAAGATCGGTATCATGAATGACGAGGTTATGCGCTTTGCGGATGGCGGTCTCCTCCAGTTCGAGTTGGCGGGTTGCGATAGGGTCAAGGTCATCAATCGTCGGGGCGCGGTCGTGATCTTCGACATATAGCCTGGCAGCCTCCAGTGAGTACGGGCAGTCAAAATGATCAGCCAGCTGTTTTGCGAGGCTAGTCTTCCCGGTGGATTCACTGCCTGTGACCACGATGCGGTGTGAAGAGGAGGTATGCTTCATTGTTGGTTTGTCCTAGAATGGAAGCGGAAAAAAAGCGGCTTACCTAGTCAGCAAATTCACTGACGCGAACCTGGAACACAACCCCGACCCTATGCAAGAATCATTTTCATTAGTCGATCATCCTCTGGTGCAGCACAAGCTCACGCTGATGCGCGACAAGGACTGCCCAACGGCACATTTTCGCCAGTTGATCCGCGAGATTGCGTTGCTGCTGGCCTATGAAGTTACGCGTGATCTGCCCCTGGCGCAGACTGAGGTTCAGACGCCGCTGGAAACCATGCAGGCGCCTATCCTCGCCGGCAAAAAGCTGTGTTTCATCTCTGTGCTCCGTGCCGGAAACGGTCTTCTGGACGGCATGCTCGATCTGATCCCCTCAGCCCGCGTGGGGCATATCGGTCTTTACCGGGATCCCGATACGCTGCAGGCTGTCGAATACTATTACAAGGTACCCGAAGATATTAGCGAGCGCCAGGCAATCGTGGTCGACCCGATGCTTGCGACGGCCAACTCGCTGAGCGCCGCTGTAACCCGGCTTAAACAGGATCGCCCAGCACAGATCAAGGTGGTCTGTCTTCTGGCCGCCCCTGAGGGCGTGGCAGCCTTCGGGGAGGCGCATCCTGATGTCCCGGTCTACAGCGCGGCACTGGATCGCGAACTGAACGACCATGGGTATATCCTGCCCGGGCTTGGGGATGCCGGCGACCGGATTTACGGTACGCGCTAGCGTCCAATCTCAGAGGCGATGACCGGTCCTGTGATTACCTCCCGGCGCACCGGTTTGGGTGCGTTCGCATTCATTGCTACCGTGTCTGCTTTGCCGCAGTGGGCGGTGGGGCAATCGACGGGCGTATATGGGCTGACGCAGGCAGGCTGGGAAATCGTAGAGCAAATCGAAAAGCAGGAGATCCGCTCCGGCGTATCGCCCTATACCAACCTCCAGCGGGTGGTATCCGTCACCGAGTACCATCTGGAAAAAGAAGGCCAGACAATGATCTGTCGGTTGTCTTACGATAGCCAGCAGGATACGCAGGAAGAAAAGTGCGAGGAATACCAGGACTAGCCCGGGATTACGCAAGACCATGGTTGCTCTGAAACTTGATCCAGATCAAGACGGCGCCACAAGAGGCGTGGCCTAATGCGCTGGCATACTTCCTCCACCGATAAAACGGGGAACTCAAGGCGGCATCCGCAAGGGTGTCGCCTCTTTTTTTTCCGGCCCGGTCACCGTCGGGCTCTGATAAAGCTGTGCTAGACGCAATCGGTGATTTTTTCCGCGACCGGCTTCAGGTTCGGGACGACAGTAATGACACCAAAGACGCGGTTCGCCTGGCTGCGGCGGCGCTCCTTTTTGAGGCCGCCATGTCAGATTACGATCTGGGCGACGAAGAGCGCACCACCATCCAGCAATTGGTCCGTCAGCAGTTTGATCTGAGCGACAAGGACGCCAATGCACTGGCAGCTTTGGCGCATGAGCGGGTCCGTGAATCCACGGGTCTGCACGGATTCACGTCACTCATCAATGAGCACTGGAGCGAAAAAGACCGCCTCAATCTGGTCGAGCAGATGTGGCGTGTGGTCTACGCCGATGGGCGGCTGGATGATCACGAACTGCACCTGATGCGCAAGATCCAGCGCCTGCTGCACATACCCCAGAGGGACTTTGTGGGCGCCAAACTGCGCCACAAGCCCGCTTAAACTAATCAGTCAGTAGCGCAGGATCAGCTCGATGATCGGGTTGCTACCC
>CAYSMI010000077.1:0-7591 GCA_964432165.1 uncultured Acidiferrobacter sp. | reverse complement strand
TAGGAGAAGCAAATGGCCGACAGCAATATCGCCGAGTTGGTTAGGGGTACTATCTATCGGGCGAGTCTGTGCCTGGACGAAGGACGATGGGAAGACTGGCTTGCCCTGTGTGACGAGGATTTTTATTACGCAATCCGCGCTTTTAGTCCCGAGATCAATTACGACATGACGTATCTTGATGGAAAGCGTGCTGACCTAGCGACAATGACAGAAATGCTGCCCAAGCATAACTCTGATCATTCGCCTCTTGCCCGGCATACTGTGGTGTATACCGTGGATGTAGACGAGGAACAGCAAACGGCGTCCGCAGTGTCTTCGTTTGCCGTGCACAAGACCGAGCTCGACGGCATAAATTCCCATGTCCTTGCCGGAGAGTCCAATGTCTTTCTGGTGGGTAAGTACCGTGACCAGTTTCGCATTGCATCGGGTCAGCCGCTTTTTGTGGAGCGTATTGTTCAGCTCGATACCCGTCGTCTTGATAAGGGATCGCACTGGCCGATCTGATCGGTTTTTAGGCTCATCCGGATTCGCTGGCCGTAGCGGCTGGCGTCTGGGCTGATTTTTTCACCCAATTATTGACGTTATCGCTATAGCATGACAGATGAGTGATTCCCTTGAGAATAGCTGGCAGGTAGTTTGTGCGGCGACTGATGTCAATGATGGGGAACTGAAGCGGTTCCAGGTTGGCGAAATTGCGGTGCTGGTGGTGTGTGTAGGCGAGCAATTTCGGGTGATCCCTCCGTTTTGTCCTCACATGGCCGAGCCACTTCATGAGTCTGGAATCTGTCGGGTTGGGACGCTCACCTGCTCCAAGCACCTGTGGCAATGGGATCTCCTGACAGGGAAAGAGCAGGGCCCTGCTGAGCGACCACTCCTTTTCTACGAATCCGAGCTTCGCGATGGCGAAGTGTTGGTTCGTGTCGAAGAGGAACTGACCTATGAATTTGACGAAGAAGACGATGATGATTTTGAGTGGTAGCAGCTTGTCGGCGCCTTCTTTTCGCTTTTGACTGGGGATCAAAACTTGCCCACAGTCACTTTTCTGAACAAGCAGGGACGGATCACGGTCGAGTGCCAAGACGGCGAGACCCTGCTGCAGGCAGGGCTTCGCCAAGGTGTACCGTTACCGTACGGTTGTGGTGCCGGAATATGTTCAACGTGTGTCGCTCGGGCACGGCCCGGTACGGTAGAGGAGTGTTGGTCCGAGGCACCCGGTGCGCAGAATCTCAAGCGCGACAAGGGAGAATGTCTGCTTTGCCAGAGCCGGATCTCGCAAGATTGCGAGATTCTGGTTCCCGGAAAAATAGACCTTGCCGTTACATCGGAGCACAAGCCGGATCATTACTGCGCTCGCTTACACGACTTTAATGTTGTCGCGCCAGAGGTTGCGACCTTTCAGTTATCGCTGGAAGGCAAGGTTGATTACCTGGCGGGGCAATATTTCCTGGTAAAACTGGAAGGTATGCAGGGATACCGCCCGTATTCGATGACTGACTTCCAGTGCAAGTCGCAGTCACCCAGTTTTGTGATTAAGCGCATACCGGGCGGAAAATTCTCAGAACAGCTGTTTACGGCCGGTGCACCGGATAGTGTCGTCGAGGTGTTCGGCCCGATGGGGCTCGCCACATTTGATCCCAGCGAGGCGCGGGACCTGGTGTGCCTGGTGGGTGGCTCGGGTATTGCGGGCATCATGTCGGTTCTCGATCAGGCCGTCGCGATCGACTACTTCCAACAGCATCGACTTTTTATGGTGTTCGGTGTGCGCCGGCAGGACGATTTCTTTTTTCTTGATGAGCTGAAACGGGTCAGAGACAGCGCCCCCGATAACGTCACCATCCATCTGGCGATTTCTGAAGAAAATATGGCAGGGAGCAGTGAAAGTCAGCTCGATGGCTTCCCCTTGCATCAGGGCTTCGTTCACGAGGTTGCCGAACAGCTGGGTGAGGAGGTGTTCGAGAACCGCCTGGCGTTTCTGGGTGGTCCACCGGCCATGCTAACAGGGTCCCTGGCCTTGCTGCTGGGGGCAGGGCTGCCGGTATCAGATATTCGTTACGACCGGTTTGGTTGAGCCCACTGTGTTTTCGGCCACAGCTCCGTACCCGCTCGGGATCTCACTTTCGTTTTAAAGTGGTTTGCTCTCGAGCCGGCGCCGATGCAGTGGCGGTTCCGTATAGCCGTTACAGACCTTACGCCCGTTGAAAATGAGATCGCGGGCCGCTTCAAAAGCGACGCCATTACACGCAGGTGCCATCGGCTGGTAATGGGGGTCGCTGGCATTTTGGCGATCAACCACCGCCGCCATCCGCTCGAGCGACGCCATCACCTCGTCTTCCGTAACAATCCCGTGGTGAAGCCAGTTGGCAATGTGTTGGCTCGAGATCCGAAGGGTGGCGCGGTCTTCCATCAGGCCGATATCCCGGATATCCGGCACTTTTGAGCAGCCGATGCCCTGATCTATCCACCGCACCACATAGCCCAGGATACCCTGAGAGTTGTTATCGATTTCTTCTCGAATCTCCTCCTCTGACCAGCTCGGGTCATCGCTGACAGGAATGTTCAGGATATCGTCAAGGCTGGCGTGAGGCCGGTTCTTGAGCTCAGCCTGCCGAGCGAAGACATCGGTCTGGTGATAGTGCATGGCATGCAGAGTCGCGGCCGTTGGCGACGGGACCCAGGCGGTATTTGCCCCGGCACGGGGGTGATCGCCCTTGGCCTTCATCATGGCGGCCATTTCGTCCGGCATGGGCCACATACCCTTGCCGATCTGGGCGTGACCGGGAAGACCGCACTTCAGGCCGACATCCACATTCCAGTCTTCATAGGATTTGATCCAGGGCTGGGCTTTCATGTCTGCCTTTCGGATCATGGGGCCGGCTTCCATGGAGGTATGAATCTCGTCACCGGTGCGGTCAAGAAATCCGGTATTGATAAAGATGACGCGGTCAGAAGCCGCTCTGATGCACTCCTTGAGATTGACCGTTGTGCGCCGCTCTTCGTCCATGATGCCGATCTTCATCGTGCCGGGCGCCATGTTCAGCAACTGTTCAGTCCGCTCAAAGAGTTCGACGCAAAATGCACTCTCTTCCGGACCGTGCATTTTTGGTTTGACCACATACATGGCACCGGTTCGGGAGTTACGCTTGGCGGGGTCGTTAAGATCATGCAGGGCAATCAGTGCGGTGATGACCGTATCCATGATGCCCTCGAACACTTCATCGCCATTGCCATCAAGAATCGCCGGATTGGTCATCAGGTGACCGACATTTCGGATGAGCATGAGCGCGCGACCCGGTAGCACTAAATCAGAACCATCGGGGCTTGAATATGCACGGTCCGGATTAAGGCGCCGTTCGAAGGTTTCACCGCCCTTGGAGACCATCGTTGACAGCGTACCGCGCATCAGTCCGAGCCAGTTTGCGTACACCTGTGTCTTATCGGGGCCATCCACCGCGGCCACCGAGTCTTCACAATCCTGGATCACGGTGATCGCGGACTCGAGAAGCACATCACTGACGCCACAGGCGCTCTTCGCACCCACCGGGTGATCGCGGTCAATGACGAGTTCAATGTGCAGTCGATGATGGCATAGCAGAACCGCCTCGGGATTGAGAGGATTCCCACGGTAGCCGGCAAACTCGGCCGGGTTACGAAGAGAACTTGTGTTGCCGCCCGCAAGTTGCGCTTTCAGATGACCGTTGTCGACAACGAAGCCGGTAATCTCGCTGTAGGAGGCGCCATCAAAAGGTACCGTCTGGTCCAGAAAGTCATTGGCAAACGACACCACGCGTTTGCCCCGCTCCGGGCTGTACTGGCCACTGGCAAGCGCACCGTCCTCATCCCTGATGACATCCGTGCCGTACAGGGCATCGTAGAGTGAGCCCCAGCGGGCATTGGTGGCATTGATGGCATAGCGGGCATTGTTGACCGGCACCACCAGTTGCGGTCCGGGAATCGCGGTAATCTCCTCGTCCACATCGCGTGTGGTGGCGCTGAAGTCGGGCCCTTCGGGTACAAGGTAGCCAATCTCGGTGAGAAATGCACGATAGGCCTTGGCATCGTGCGCTTTGCCGTGATTTCCCCTGTGCCACTCGTCGATTGCAGCCTCGAGTTCCTCGCGACGAGCCAAAAGAGCACGGTTTTTCGGTGTCAGGTCTTTGATGATCCGGGCAAAGCCTGCCCAGAAGTTGTCGGTATCGATGCCTGTTGCCGGCAATGCTTCACCGTTGATTAAGGCCAGCAGATCGCTGTTGACAGTCAATCCATGGAGGGTAGTATTTTCGCTCACAAGAGATTTCCGATTGGTATCTGATCAGACTTAGAAATCATGAGGCGTGCAAGGCATTCGGTGGCACGCTCGGTTTCAAACGGGTTGTTATATGTTCCAAGTCCGATCCTGTCAATGATCGGGTGCCCCGGGGTCTGGCGCCTTTCAACATGCCGAGTGATATCGAGCGGCCTTGGACAACAAGACCACGATCGGTCATAGGGATGTCGAGGCGATGCATAACAGAATGATCAAGTCCACGGCGGTGTCAACCAGTTGATGATGCAATCTATTCACGATGATCAGGATGTGAATGAGTGACGGATTTCATGCCTTTTCTGCTGTTTGTGGTGTTTATGGTGGGTACCCCGGGCCCGGCCAACATGCTGCTGATGACCTCGGGTGCCAACTTCGGCTTCTGGCGCAGCCTGCCCTTTGTGGGCGGGGTTACGCTGGGGAAACTGGTGCTGAATGTTCTGCTCGCGCTAGGACTGTGGGACTTGCTTTCTCACGATTCCCGGATCCTGCTGGCGCTCAAAATAGTATGTGTGGCCTACCTTGCCTGGCTTGCCCTCAAGATCTCGGGATTCCTGATGTCGGGGCGGGATTTGAGACAGCCGGAGTCATTCTGGAAAGGACTCGCGGTGCATCCGCTGAATCCCAAGGCATGGGCCATGCTGGTTTTTGCCTACGCCCAATTTACCGATAGTACCCAGCCGCTGATCCCCCAGGCTGTGATGATCAGCCTGACTTTTCTAGCGGTACAGGTAGTTTTTCACAGCCTGTGGTGTGCCGGAGGTGCGATGGTGGTGGCTGCTGTGGGCGGGCGCCCCGCGGAGCGTTGGCTGATGCGCGGCCTCAGTATCCTGACGGTCTTCGTTGTCATCTGGTCAGTGGCACTGGGGTGATATGATTAGTTAAGCGGCGGGACATGCTGCCAGACCAAAAGACTGGCAGTTGGACCTTCCGCCACAGCCAGAACAACCTATGGAGGAAAGTGATGTCAAGTTACACAGCGAAATGTATGTGCGGCGCGGTTGCCGTCGAGGTTGAAGGTGAGCCGGTGGCGATGGGTATCTGCCACTGCAAAGACTGTCGGGCCTGGTCAGCGAGTCCTGTAAACGGTTTTGCGGTCTGGCCGATCGACAAGATGACCGTCAGCGCGGGCGAAGACCAGATCGAAAGCTATACGAGTTCAAAGGACAACGAGAGGGCCTGGTGCAAAACCTGCGGGGGCCACATCTATCATGTCGCCGGTCCTTTGGGGGTGGTGGATGTTTATGCGGGACTGGTCGAGGGTCTGGATTTTCAGCCGGCGCTTCACGTGAACTATGAAAGCACCATCATGCCCATGAAGGATGGTCTGCCCAAGTTCAAGGATTTCCCGGAGGACTTCGGAGGTTCGGGGGAAACGCTGCCGGAGTAGTTCAGGCGCTCCAGCGCCCGCTGTCCGGGTTCATGTCGTCACTCGAGATTCTGATCGGAAACTTTTGCCGGATCAGGGCGTCGGCCTGCGCGCTGAAATAATTTGGGTAGTGGGTCGCGAGTATCTCGCGGCTCGCTTTTCGGCTACGCTCGAATAAATCCGGTGCGCCCTCGGCTTCCCATTGGTCGGCCGGTGCACGGTCCATCATGTTGGGGTAGACATACTCGCTCTCCATCACGCTTAAGGTCTGCTCGTTGCCAAGAAAGTGTCCGGGATCAACGGCGCACTGGTGGATGGTGTCCACCGACAGCGTGTCATCGGATATCTCAATTCCCCGTACTGTGCGCTGGATCATGCCGACGGCTTCGTTGTCGATCACCATAGATTCAAAACTGCAGCCCATCAGGCTCCCCATCATGCCTCCGACTTCACAGACGCGGTTCGCGCCGGAGAGCGCTGCGAGCGCGATGGTCAAGCCCTTCTCATAGCCGTATTGCGCATCGGGAATCTTGGAATCCGTCATTCCGGCGCCGACGCTGTTCGGCAGATCGTAATAGTTGCCGACCTGAATCGCCGCAGCCGCAAGCAAAGCCTGCTCTCCACTTCCGCCCGTGAACGAGCCGGTTCTGAGGTCGGTCACAAAGGGCCAGGTGGCAAAAGTGACAGGACAGCCGGGGTGGATCAGGTTGACGACTGCAAGACAGGAGAGGGTTTCCGCAACGACCTGGGCGAGGATGCCGGCAAGGGTTGCTGGCGCTGTTGCGCCAGACTGGGGCGCCACGGCGATATCGCTGACGAGACCCAGCCGGGTGGCATCTATCATGACTTCCAGATTCTCCCTGCCGAATCGAAGCGGGGACACGATCGGGCAGCCGCCGAAGATGACCGAGGGTTTTTTCAGAAATGCTCCCCCACCACCGCTCGCGAGATCAAAAATCTCCAGCGCTGGGGGAATGTTTTCACGCTTTCGAAAAGATAGACACAAGGGTTTTTCCGTCGCTGCCATGAGCGCATAGACCATGGTCATGTCGTGCTCATAGTCATCGGTCACATCGGTCCCGATCACGGTATCGCCCGACATATGAATGTTGTCGAGCCGGTCGACCAGGCGGGTAAAGTCGTATATATCGAGAATGGTGGAAGGACGGTAATGCAGACTGTCGCTGTCCAGAGTCGTGACAGCGCTTCCCGAGTTGGAGAAATACACCCGGTTGCCGTTGCAGTGTATGTCATCCTTCCCGGCCCGAGCGCCCCGCGCGTAAACCGTGTACTCACGGGCGGCCCCGGCAATGATGTCTTCAACCAGGCTTTTCGGAAAGCACAGCCGGCCATGGGCGTTAAGTTCGGCGCCAAGCGGCAGGAGGATGTCGAGCAGTTCGGGAAGGGGGTCACCGATACCGGTATTTTCGAGGATCGTCAGCGCCGCCTCGTGAATCCGGGCGAGGTCGCCATCATTGAGGGGGCGGTACTGTCCGCCCTGCATACCGGGCCGGATCGCGGGGCTGTTGCCGCCCCGAAGGCGCGCTTGGGCCTTGGCTTTGCGGTCAGCGGCGTTCCGCCGCTTCGGCCGGGTATCCTGTGATGTTGTGGAACTCATAATCGATGAAGGACGCTACCTTGCCTCCTTTAGGGCGCATCGGTCTTTCCCGCGAATGTGGAACAATGGTATCAGGTTTTATTTGAGCAACGCTTGAGGTAACGGTTTTTAAAAACCTGACCCGGCCAAAGAGAAATCACAAGATATACTTGATTTCGCATGATAGACACTGTCTTGATATCGTGCTTTTCTTATTGATGAGAAGATGTGGGAATGCCTTCAGATAATGTTTTTCAGATCTGCGTCCTGCCGGGAGACGGCATCGGTACTGAGGTCACCGAGGCCGCTGTCGAGGTCCTTACGG
>CAYSMI010000076.1:0-7684 GCA_964432165.1 uncultured Acidiferrobacter sp. | reverse complement strand
ATCCGCCCACCGTTGGCAATCGCGGAAAGTTCCGCCGGGGTGTTTTCATCCATCCTGGACCAGTCGGGCAGCGGCTCACCATAAACCCGAAGACGGGCCACTCCGCCATCGGGAAAGATGTTCAGGCGAAGGTGTGTTGCCGGTGTCCCGTCTGAGATCTCAAGATAATGATGACGATCCGGGCCGAGGTCAGTGGATGCGAGAACCTCTCGCCAGTGAAGTGCATCCGGGGCAGCACTGGCCGGTCCATCCGCCGCCTCTAATGAGGCCCGTGGCGGGTAGTTGCCCGTGAAATACCGGGTATCGATATCCAGCCCGCGGATAATTCCCCGCGTACCCAGCCGCAAGACTACGTGATCATGGCCGCTGCCGCGCCGGCGACGGCTCTCCCAGCCATCCATCCACTTGCCGTGGTCGTCAAACTTGTCGGGGATGAATACCGGCTCGCTGTCCTGCAGCATCCGTTCCATCGGTGCAAAGAAATCATCGCTGCACGCAAGCGTCTTTGCACCGAGCCGCAATGCGGCGAGGTTCACGAGGTGGCGGGCAAATGCCGGGGTGTCGTCCTGCTCATTCATAAACGGCTAAGTTCTCATTCCGGCGAACACCTCGTCAATACGAAGGCGGGCGATGCGGTGCACCTGGCTAAGCGCCTCATTGAACTCCGTATCGGGATCATGCTGCACACGTTGGCGAAAACACCCAAGGATACCGCCACGATCAAGACCCCGAACCGCCACGATAAACGGAAAACCAAATTTTTCCGCATAACGGGTGTTGAGATCGGTGAATTCCCTGAACTCCTCCGGCGCACATTGGTCGAGGCCTGCGCCCGCCTGTTCTGCCGACGAAGCAGTGCTCAGCCCCCCCGATACCGCGAGCCGCCCGGCAAGATCAGGGTGCGCCCGCAGCAACACCAGCTGGGGCTCGCGTCCGGCCTGCTCGACGACCTCCATCATCACACTGGATAAACCCGCCGGCGTATCCAGCAGCGGGCCAAGACCCATATCGAATACCTGCATCGCGATCCACGGTGAGTGTTCGTAGACGCCGCCAAAGTGTTCAATAAATTGGGTGCGATCCATCGCGCGGACGGGTCCGGTCATGACGATGCTGCAGGATACACAGTACGCCAGTGGCGAGCGATATCGATGCGCCGGCAGTACCAGACATGATCGAAGCGGCGGGTGTGCTCAATAAACCGTGCCAGCGCTGCCATCCGGCCGGGTCTACCCACCAGCCGGCAGTGAAGACCGACAGACATCATCCTGGGGGTGTGCTCCCCTTCTGCATAGAGCACATCGAACGCATCCCGAAGATAACTGTAGAACTGATCGCCGCTGTTGAAACCCTGCGCCGTGGCAAAGCGCATGTCGTTGTTGTCCAGCGTATAGGGCACCACGAGGTGCGACTTGCCGTTAACCTCGGTCCAGAACGGCAGGTCATCGTTGTAGTCATCGGCGTCGTAAAGAAACCCGCCTTCAGCCGCAACCAGTGCCCGGGTACGTTCGCTGGTGCGGCCGGTGTACCAGCCGAGCGGGCGCTCACCGGTCAGGCTGCGAATGATTTCGATCGCGCGTTCCAGATGTTCGCGCTCGATGTCTTGAGGAACATCCCGGTAATCAATCCAGCGGTAACCATGGGAGCAGATCTCGTGACCCGCTGCCATGGCCGCCTCTGCTACTGCCGGGTTGCGCTCGAGCGCCATCGCCACAGCAAAAACTGTGAGCGGAATCTGGTAGCGGGCAAAAAGATCAAAAAGACGCCAGACCCCCACCCGCGAGCCGTATTCATAGATCGATTCCATGCTCGGATGGCGCTGGGCGGGCCACGGGGCAGCCCCGACGATCTCGGAAAGAAAAGCCTCTGATGCCGTATCACCATGAAGAATGCAGTTCTCACCGCCCTCTTCGTAATTCACCACGAACTGCAGCGCGATACGCGCGCCCGACGGCCATTGCGCAGATGGCGGCTTTGGGCCATAGCCGACAAGGTCTCGCGGATAGGGTGCGTCGTCGCTCATGGGAAATCTGCTTTGGCTGGTCTTTTCAGTCGGGGCCCGGTCTGAATATTAGCCGAGACTTTAAAGAAGATTTCCCGGTATTATCAAATTATCTTTGAAAGTGTTTTGGTGGGCACCGAGGCTGACGGTAGCACTACCCTGTGTGAGACTGCCGCGTAACGGTCGGAAAACCACAGATCAGAACTGATAAAGAGTCTTCAAAGCGGGACCTCTTCAAGGAGAACACGATGGGACAACTGACCACTCATGTACTGGATACATCGGCCGGTCGGCCGGGCGCCGGGATCGCCTGGACGCTCTACCGGCTCGACGGCGAACACAGCAAACTGTGCAGCGGCGTCACCAATGATGATGGTCGCAATGACGGCCCGATCCTGTCCGGGGAGGCATTTGCGCCGGGTACTTATGAACTGCATTTTGGCGTGGGCGATTACTTCCGCCAGAACGCGGTCGCGCTTTCTTCGCCTGCCTTTTTGGATACCGTTGTCATCCGCTTCGGCATCCAGGATGCGAACGAGCACTACCACGTGCCGCTGCTCGTCTCCCCGTACGGCTACAGCACCTACCGGGGCAGCTGACTTCCTTTCGTAAAAACATGGCAAACGCACGAAGTGAGTTCCGCTGCCTCATTGGCAGCGAACCTGTCCGGCGATCGTCCTTTGATCCGCACCAGACACTGCTCGATTTTCTGCGGCTCGAAGCCCGCCTGACGGGCACAAAGGAAGGCTGCGCCGAAGGGGACTGCGGCGCCTGTACGGTACTGCTCGGCCGCCTGCGAAACGGCGCACTGCAATACGATCCGGTGAATGCCTGCATCGTTCCGCTAGGGTCAGTCGACAGCACGCAGGTCCTCACCGTCGAACACCTCGCGGATTCCGAACCGCATCCGGTGCAACAGGTAATGGCGCGCGAACATGGCTCCCAGTGCGGTTTCTGTACGCCCGGTATCGTGATGAGCCTCGCGGGCCTGCATGATGCCTGTGTCCAAGGACAGGAGGTGGCGGATCAGGAGACCATCAACGATGTCCTCGCCGGCAACTTGTGCCGCTGCACAGGCTACGGCCCCATCATCACTGCCGCAAAAAGCGCTTGTGCCCAACCCGCCCCGGCGGCCTTTGAATCGCTGCGCGGGCTTGCCGAGGACACACTGCGCGAATGGCAGCACGACGCGAGTTATCTTGATATGCAAGGATCAACGGACCGGTTTGCGGCGCCGGGGGATCTCGACAGCCTGTGGCAAATCCAGCGTGAACTGCCCGATGCGCAGCTCATCGCGGGATCAACGGACGTGGGTCTTTGGGTCAACAAAAGCCATGCGCGATTTGAAGGCGTTATTGATCTGGGAAAAGTGCAAGCACTGCGGGGCATTCAAAAGGATGCCCACGCTCTCAAACTCGGCGCGGGCGTCACCCTGGCCGAATGTATTGCGCCGCTCTCGGCGCTGGCATCCGATTTTGGGCCGCTGCTGCATCGCTTCGGCTCCCGACAGGTCCGCGCGCAGGCCACCGTGGGCGGCAACATTGCCAACGGCTCTCCCATTGGGGATCTGGCGCCGGCACTCATTGCCCTGGGCGCTTCTGTACAACTCGCAAGCGCGACCGGTGAGCGCAGCATGGCGCTGGAATCATTCTTTATCGATTACGGTAAACAGGATATCGCGCCCGGTGAGATTGTCGCCAGCATCAGCGTACCATCGGATGCACACACGGACTTTCACTGCTGGAAGATCTCCAAACGCTTTGATCAGGACATTAGCGCGGTCTGCGGCGCCTTTGGCCTCTCGATCGAAAACGGCACCATCATCTCTGCCCGGGTTGCCTATGGCGGCATGGCAGCCACACCGCGGCGGGCCACCCTCTGTGAGCAGGCACTGACCGGTGAGCGTGCCCACCCTGATCTACTGGCATCTGCCGGGGAGGCTCTCGCGAAAGACTTTGCCCCGATCTCCGACATGCGGGCAAGCGCGTCCTACCGGATGTTTGCGGCGCGGGGACTGCTGGAGCGGTGCCTGCGGAGCATCAGCGGTGAAACAGTGCCCCGGCTTTTCCCCGCAGCTCAGGCGCTGGAGGTACAAGCCCGTGGCTAAAGCCATCGACACCTCGCCGGGCGCGGCGCTCGCTCATGACAGCGCGCTCAAACACGCCACCGGCGAGGCGGTCTATATCGACGACATGCCGCTGCCCGCCGACACGCTGCATCTTGCGGTAGGCGGTGCCGATACTGCCTTTGGTGAGATAACCGCGGTTGACCTTGAGTCAGTGCACACCGCTCCGGGCGTCATCGATGTTTTCTGTGCGGTTGATGTCCCCGGCGAGAACGATGTCAGCCCCTCAGGGTGCGGTGACGAACCGCTACTTGCTGCGAGTGAGGTCCGCTTTGACGGGGAACCGGTCTTTGCCGTGGTGGCCACCAGTCACCGGGCTGCACGCGCTGGAGCCGCGCTCGGTCGGGTTCAAGTCCGCGCAAGCGAACCCGTGCTCACAGTCGATGATGCGCTCGACCAGCAGCGCTTTATCAGCGACGAGCAGGTGATGACCCGCGGTGACTGGCGCGATGCCATGCAGTCAGCGCCACGAACAACCGCCGGCACAATGTACTGCGGCGGACAGGATCACTTTTACCTTGAGGGGCAGGTGTCACTCGCGGTACCCCAGGAGGACGGCGACATGCTGGTGTACTGCTCAACCCAGCATCCGAGTGAAATCCAACAGCACCTCGCCAAAGTGCTCAAAAAACCGGCCCACGCGATCACCGTCGAAGTCCGTCGCATGGGCGGGGGCTTCGGCGGCAAGGAAAGCCAGGCGTGCCAGTGGGCAGCGCTCGCAGCGGTTGCGGCCGAGCGCAACGGTTGTGCCGTCAAATGCCGGCTGGACCGCGATGACGACATGCGCCTGACCGGCAAGCGGCACGACTTCCGGTTCGACTGGCAGGTCGGTCACGATGACGAGGGGCAGATTCTCTCCATCGACTGCACCCTCGCCTCACGGTGCGGATGTGCGCTGGATCTTTCAGACCCGGTCAATGACCGCGCCATGTTTCATGTAGACAACGCCTACTACTTTCCCGCCGTGCAAATCCGGTCTCAGCGCACCTTTACGAATACCGTTTCCAACACGGCATTTCGCGGCTTCGGCGGCCCTCAGGGCATGCTGGTCGGTGAACGGATGATCGAAGGTGTTGCTCGGGCCACGGGTCTTGATCCCCTGACGGTACGAAAGCGCAACTTTTACTGCGGCCCGGATCGCAACATCACGCCCTACTTTATGCAGGTCGATGACTTTATCCTGAGTGAACTCGTCGACGAGCTTGAGAAAAGCAGCGACTACTGGGCGCGCCGGGACGCCATAAGAAAAGCGAATGCCGCAGATCCCCTGATGCTGAGAGGCCTGGCCCTGACGCCGGTGAAGTTCGGTATCTCCTTTACCGCCACCTGGTTCAATCAGGCAGGCGCGCTGGTGCACATCTACCGGGACGGCAGTATCCATCTCAATCACGGCGGTACCGAGATGGGACAGGGTCTTTTCGTCAAGGTTGCCCAGGTGGTCAGCCATGCGCTCGCAGTGCCGATAGATCAGATCAGGGTTTCGGCGACACGAACCGACAAGGTGCCCAATACCTCCGCAACCGCAGCCTCTTCCGGTGCAGACCTCAACGCGATGGCGGCTCTCAATGCAGCCAACACGCTCAAGCGCCGGCTGATGTCCTTTGCCGCCAATCGTTTCGGTGTTGATGTGGAAAGTGTCCGCTTCGCCGACGGAGCCGTGTTCGCTGGTGATCATGAACTGCCCTTTGCCGAGATGGTTGAACTGGCCTATCTCGCGCGGGTACAGCTTTCAGCTACGGGGTTTTACCGGACACCCAAGATCCACTACAACCGCAAAAAAGCCAGCGGACGACCGTTTTATTACTTTGCCTACGGCGCTGCCGTCAGCGAAGTGGCTATCGACACCCTCACCGGTGAGAGCCGTGTCACCGCGGTGGATATCCTGCACGATGCCGGGCGGTCACTGAACCCGGCGGTTGATCTGGGCCAGATCGAGGGCGGGTTCATCCAAGGCATGGGCTGGCTGACCACCGAAGAGTTGTGGTGGGATGCGGGTGGCAAAATCAGAACCCACGCGCCTTCCACCTACAAGATTCCGACCTGTTCGGACCGGCCAACGCGAATGAATATTGCGCTGTGGTCAGGGGGTGAGAACCGCGAGCCAACCATTCATCGATCCAAAGCCGTCGGTGAGCCTCCCCTGATGCTCGCCATTTCGGTACATCAGGCGTTCTCCGATGCGGTATCGAGCATCAGTGGTTACCGCTTTGTCCCAACACTGGATGCCCCTGCCACCCCGGAGGTGCTGCTGCAGGCGATCGTTGAAGAACGTAAACGCGCCGGCTCACCCGCACCATGATTACAGCACTGCCAGGCCCTGCTGACTGGATCGATACAGCACTTGAGTGCGCGACGCGGCGAGAACGTGCAGTACTCGCACTGGTGACCGGCGAGCGCGGCTCGACACCCAGAGATACCGGCAGCTGGATACTGCTTACGAAAAACACAGAACTTGGCACCATCGGCGGGGGAGAACTTGAGCGTACGCTCATCGAAGCCGGACGGGCAATGCTTGACGGCAATGGCGCCTGGTCGCGGGCCCCGATGCAGTGCGCCCTCGGCCCGGATATGCGTCAGTGCTGCGGGGGCGTGGTGCAGGTCCTGCTGGAACCGGTCGATGCCGACGCCTTGGACTGGCTGTCCAAGGCGAAACAGCAACTCGCCTCAGAAGGATATATCCGGATCGCTTTTGACAAGGCGGCTCGCGAGCAACGGCCGCTGATTATCACCGGCGAACGGGCCGAAGACCCTGTTGCGCCTGACGAGATAATCCTGTCCTTCTCTGACGATCGCCCGCGGCTAGCCCTTTTTGGCGCGGGTCACGTGGGCCGGGCCTTATGCACGGTTGCCTCGCAGTTGCCACTTCGGGTGACGGTCTTTGATGGGCGCCCTGACCAGGGCGCACAAGTACCCAAGGCTGCCAATATTCGTGTCGATGAAAACTTTGATCCTGTTCTCGGGGCGCAGCAACTTGAAGGCTATGAAGCTGCGCTGGTGATGACCCACAGCCACTCGCTCGATTATGCACTTTGCCGCATCCTGTTGAGACAGCCCGGTCTTGTGTACACCGGCCTCATCGGCAGCGAGAGTAAGTCCCGGCGCTTTCGAAAGGCCTTAAAGAAAGACGGGCTGCACGATCTGGAGCTTTCCCGACTCACCAGCCCCATCGGCAGGAACGGCCCTGCCGGCAAAGAACCCGGCGTGATTGCGCTTGGCGTTCTCAGCGAGGTGCTGGAATGTTGCAAAGCGGGCAAGCGTCGACTTCGATCTTCCACCGCCACTGCGACACCACTCAATGAAGCACGTCATGGATAACGCCCGGGATACTCATGATGGCTATCTGCAACTGGCCGTGGAAATTGCCCGTGAGCACATGCAGGCAGGTGCGGGCGGACCCTTTGGTGCTGTGATCGTTCGCGACGGTGTCGTGATCGGACGGGGATGGAACCGGGTGACCTCTGATCATGATCCTACTGCTCATGCCGAAGTCAGCGCCATCCGCGATGCCTGCCGCACTGTCGGTGATTTTTCTCTGGCCGGATCAGTGATCTACACCA
>CAYSMI010000075.1:2042-7718 GCA_964432165.1 uncultured Acidiferrobacter sp. | reverse complement strand
CGGGTCGGCGTCACGACCGAGTCTTATGGTCATCCTCTGCATCCGGAGATTGCCGAGGCGGTAGACCGGGCCGCGGGTTATCTGTCGGACGCAGGCTACGCAGTTGCAGCCGTGACCACGCCTTCGGTTGATGATTGCGCAAAGGCCTGGTTCAGATATCTCGGTGCAGAACTCGAGGCCTTTTTGATGCCGCTGGCTCGTGAGCACGGCAGCGAGACTATTCAGCAGATCTTCGAGTGGTACTTTGAGATGGGCGAGACCGCAGATTCCGTGGATTACCGCCTTGGTGTTAAGAACCGCTCCGCGATGACGCGCCAGTGGAACGAGTTTCTGCAGGACACCCCTTTGGTGCTGTCGCCTTACTTTCTGCAGCCGACTCCGGATTGGGATTGTGACCAGAAAAGCCTCGCCGGTACCCGGGATGTGTTCAATTCGGCCATCTACAGCACCGGCATCAACTGGGTCAGCCTGCCGGCGGGCGTGACCCCCATCGGTATGATCGAGGGACGCCCGGCGGGCGTGCAGATCATCGGCCGGCGTTACCGCGAGGATATGGTGCTCGATGCCATGGAAGTCATCGAGTCGCGTGTTGGGGTGCTGACGCAGGCGCTCTGGAAAAGAGAGGGCTAACGGTTCTCAGTCCGCGGCATCAATGCGGCGGGTTTTAAACTCAGCGGGTGAGGTGAACTCGATCAGTTCGAGATCGTCCGAACAGGCGAGTTCGTCGTGGACAATGCCCGCGGGCTGCAGGCAACTGTCTCCTTCGTGGAAAGTGAACTCTCCCTGGTCCTCGTAGGTAAAGCGGATCCAGCCCTTGAGAATGTAGATCATCTGGAACTCAAGGTCGTGTACGTGAGGCCCGGTATGCGGGAACTCGGTCACAGGTTTTTTCACCCGGATCACGTGGGCGTTGTAGGCGCCGCCTGTGGCTTTGCTGATTCCAAGATCCCGGTACTCAAAAAATTTCCGCAGGCCCTGGGTCCATTTGGCGCCGGCAACGCTTGAGGTGCAGAACTTCTGCTGATGTGCTTTCATGGATTCCCCCGCTGGGTAGTAAGTCTGACCGGTACCGAACTGCGCCCGCGAACCGGTGCTGATCCCTAAAGCATATCTTCAAGGCGTCAATCGGTCGACTGTTGCCGGTCGTGCCATAACTGCCTGAGTTCAATGGGGTTTAAATGCACGGGCGGGGTTGAAAAGGCCCCCAGCCGTCCGCATCTAGAGGGTATGGGAAAAGATCAGCATCTCTCGAACAAGGAGCCGGGTGTGCCCCCGGTGCCTGCCCAGGCAATGATCCTTCGCGAAGCCGTCATGACGGCTTACTCGATTACGGGGAGTCTCTCTGCTGCCACCACGCTTTGCTCGAGCCTGGTCGATGAAGACCTGCCGGGTGAGCAGCAGGCATCGGCCGTGCTGACCCGGCTGCATCACATTGCGATGAGCCGGCCCAAGCACTGACCGGGCTGCTAGCGGATCATATAGACCTTTTTCAGAGACCTCGTGACCCGGCAACTGCCGCTCCAGCCGGCCGGGAAAAAAGCGGCGGTGTCAGGCCCGACGCGGGTCACCTCGCCGTCGTCATGCTCGTAGCGGGCTTCGCCTTCCAGAAAGTGGCAGAACTCGTCACGCGTAACTTCACACCGCCAGTGGCCGGGTGTGCATTCCCAGTAGCCGCACTCTGACTGTCCGTCCTCGCCTTTGTGCAGCAGCACGCCACGGGTCTTTGAATCACCCTCGAACATCTCCTCGGGAGCTCCCCAGTCTGTGAGGCCTGTCTGCTTAAGCGGGTTTTGCAATAAAGCAATCTTCATTTTTATTCCTGTGGCTTCTTCGGGATAATGGTGTGTGGTGCACGCCTTTGTCCGGATCAGGCTCCGGACAGGGACGCAAGGTTACCTCATCGTCGATCGCGGGAGCCGTTTTGATGAGCCGGGAAGATGCCGATTTTTACGTACTGACTCACGAGCCGGGGCACGACGGAGAAGCCCTGCCGCTGTGGGCCAGTGCGCGCGAAGGTCTCATCCGCTTTGATGATGTGCCGGTACCGGTCGAGCGTGTGGACCTGCCCGACCTGCCCGGTGTCTTTCAGCTGCACAACGTGCTTTCGCCCGGCGAGTGTGAGCAGTTCAGGCTGATTGCCGCTACCCTGGGATTTCACGAGGATGCCCCGGTCTCACTGCCGCACAGCGTGCGGCATATGAACAACCTTAACTGGCTGGTTGATGAGAGCATCTGCGGCACCCTGTTCAATCGGTGCCAGCCCCAGCTGACCGAACTCATCGGCGGTGCGCCGAGTCTCGGCCTTAACGCGCGGTTCCGTTTTTATCGCTACCAGCCGGGCGATTACTTCAAGACCCATACCGATGGCTCCTGGCCCGGCAGCGCGGTGGTCGATGGCCAGCTGCAGGCGGATGCCTTTGGTGACCGCTGGAGCCAGTTGACCTTTTTGTTATTGCTGAGCGGGGATTATGAGGGCGGGCATACCCGGTTCTACCCGGAGGGTGAAAGCGGTGAAGCACTTCCGGTGCACACGCCCCTTGGCAGTGCGCTATGTTTTCCGCACGGCGGCCATCCCCAGCACTATCCGCATGCAGGGGAAAAGGTCCGCCGGGGCGTTAAGTACATAATCCGCACTGACGTACTCTATGGGCGCACCCCCGAGTCCGAAAAAATCCAGCGACGCTGGATGTACTGAGTTCAGATGCCGTAGTCGCGTACCACCTGGGCAACCCGGATCCGGTAATTGCGGAAAATGCCCCGGTCTTTGGCTTCGCTTTGTGTTGCCGCGTGCTCAAGGTGTTCACGCCATCGTTTGACAGCGTCGAGATCGCGCCAGGTGGAGACCGAAATAAATCGGCCGCTGTCGGATGTACTCTGAAACCGCTCAACACTGATGAAGCCGTCGATCTGCTCCACGTGTTCGCGCAGCATTCCGGCAAGCTCAAAGTAGCGGCCCTCAAATGAGGGGTCGGGTTCAAATTCAAATAGCACAACAATCATGGTCGGTGTCTCGTGATGCGCCCACCTCGGGTTTTCCGCTACAGTGCGACTTCAGGTGACCAAAGTTTAACGCCAACAGGATGGGGCAATGCCAAGACCAAGGCGCAGTACCAACTTCCTGCGGCCGCTGTATCGTCTGGGCTGGTTTCTGATCTGGAGCCTGTGGGGCATAACGCTGTTCTTCGGGATCCCGGCGCTGATGCCCCATGACGATGTCGTCGGCTGGGGGTTTGTATCTCTTGCGGTCACCGCTGTCGCCTATCTGCTGCACCGGCTCTGGGACTGGCTGGTGGTCGGCCGGCCCTTTCCCGGCCGCTAGCATCTTTCGTGAAGGCGCGTTTTCAGAACAGGGAGATTGATGATGAGTAAAACCCCGGTGTTTCATAATTTCGACGAGGCGCCGACACACGTGGCGCCCTTCAGTCACGCCGTGGAAGCAGACGGATGGATTCAGTTAACCGGGCAGATGCCGACGGACCCCGACGATGACGGCGCACCGCTGCCCGAAGGCGTCGAGGCCCAGACCCGCCGTGTGATGGATAATCTTGTTATTGTGCTGAACGGTCTTGGCCTGGATTTTTCCCACGTGCTTTCGTGCCGTGTCTATCTGACGGAGTTTGCACGCGATTACGAGGCCATGAACCAGACCTACCGTTCGTACTTCCCGCCCGGCCGGCTGCCGGCGCGCACCTGCATCGGCGTAACCGGCCTTGCCCGCCAAGCGCTGGTCGAGATCGATATGGTGGCAAAGCGGCCTTAAGTGCCTTGAAAAAGATGACCGGTTGATCCCGTGATGTACAAAAAAATCTCACGCGCCTTTCGCGTCAGTCTTGGCGTCGGTTTTCTCATCCCGATATTGCCCGCGATCGATGCCTTGGCGTCGACACATGCTGCAGCCGCGGAGCATCAGCGCGCACTTACCCTGATTCACCTGTTGTGTGAGGACGCTGACGACGCCGTTTATCTGAGTGAATTCCCCGGGGCCGTCCTTGAGCCGCGGCAGGAACTCGCCCGGGGTGAGCAGGTTTTCGGCTGGCGGCAGAACCTGCTGTTTGCGGACCAGCGCCAGGCGGCGCTGGAGCGGATTGCGCCGCAAGGGCACCTGCGGCGGATCAGCGTCGAACTTCGTGATTCGGAGTCAAAGCCCCGGTTGCTGGTGCTGGCCGATCAGGATTGCGCGCTCAGGGAGGCCCGGTCGATCCGCTATCAGGACGGCCACGCGGTATCGCTGCAGGTTTTGGACGGACAGTTTCAACCCAAGGGCACCGCCCTCCCGATGAACCCGCCCATCCCGAAGGGCGAGGACAGCGGCCAGGTGGCGGTGGCCCTGGTGGATTCGGGCGTCAATTACCTGCTGCCGAACATTGCACGGCACCTCGCCAGAGACGCTCAAGGAGCCCCGCTGGGCTTTGATTTCTGGGATATGGATGCGCGTCCGTTTGATGCCCATCCCGTGCGGTCCGCCTTTTTCCCACAGCGTCACGGTACCCGCACGGCAAGCATCATCATTCGCGAGGCACCCCAGACCCGGCTGGTGCCGTATCGATACCCAAGGTCTGAGATGCAGAGGATGAAAGATCTGATTGAACACGCGGCGGTTGCGGGTGTCCGGGTGGTGAATATGTCTCTGGGGAGCAATCTTGAGTCACAGTGGGCCGCATTTGAATATGCTGCTCTTATGCATCCGGACATCCTCTTTGTGGTGTCTGCCGGCAACAACGGCAGAGACATTGATCTTGAGCCGGTGTATCCGGCATCACTGCCGCTTGAGAACATGCTGGTGGTGAGTTCGGTCGCGCCTGATGGATATCCTGCCGATGGCGCCAACTGGGGCAAGGAAAGCGTGGATCTTCTGGTGCCTGGGGAGCGGATCGCCGCACTCGATTTTTCGGGCGAGGCGGTCGATGTATCCGGTTCGAGTTATGCCGCGGCCCGGGTGAGTGCGCTGGCCTCACGTATCCTGCTGAACGCGCCGGAACTGACCGCCATCGAACTGCGAGAGAGGATTCTGTCTCTGGCACAGCCCGCGCATGGCAACTTTGTCAGATACGGCCTGATCGCCGAGCCCGCCGATCTGGTACGGGAGGGCGATCTGCAGAGCCTTGCGGTGCGTTCCCTGGCGCCCTGGCAGGATGATCATCCGGACGGTGGCGAATCGTTCGCGCCGACCTTTGTGGTGATGCGCGATAGCGGCTGGGATGTGGAACGGATTCAGGAAATTGCGCAACAGGGCGCAGCCCTGGTCATACCCTGCGGCATCACGATAAGGCCCGCCGCGGTGCTTGAAGTCGAGGCTAATACGAGTCTCAGAGATTTTTCCCGCAGCAACGCGAGGCTGCTCTCCAGAGAAATCGCCCCGGGCGGTCCCAGGGTGTTTTTTGTCCGCGATACCCTGGACCGGCCCGCCTACGATGCCGTGACCTTCGGAACGCGCAACAGCCGGCGCAACCCAGACCTTCGCTTCACTGTGTGGATGACCGCACTGACCCGAGACCCCTACATCGCACTGGCGCATGAACTGGTGCACGTGCTTCTGGACGATGGCGCCCACTCCACATTGCCGCACAACCTGATGCGAAGCGATACATCGCCTGACAATCTCGAGCTGACGCCGGAGCAGTGCGCCGGGATGCGGGATACTGCCCGGAAGAACGGGCTCCTGGACTGATCCGTCGC
>CAYSMI010000075.1:0-1942 GCA_964432165.1 uncultured Acidiferrobacter sp. | reverse complement strand
ATACCGGGATCAAAGGCGCCGCCGGGCGGCGGTCACCATGAGCGCGCTCAGCGCAAGATACCAGAACAGGGTCCACCACGGCATCGAAAGGCCCCAGAACGTCCAGGAAATATCAGCGCACTCGCCGGAGCCGGCGAGTGCTTTTTTAAGGGCATCCGCCAGCGGCATATTCGCCAGCATGTACTCAAGGCCGGGCCCGCATTCGGGCACCTCGTCTGCCGGGAGGTTCTGAAGATAGATATGCCGTCCCGCGATCACCGCACCGAAAATGCCTGCCAGCGCTGCGAGCGCGGCGTATACCTTGCGCCCAAAGCCCTTCGGGTTGTGCATCGCCCCAGCGAGCGCAATGCACCCCAGCATGACGAAAGCCGCCCGCTGAAAGATACATAGCGGACAGGGATCAAGAAACTCCTGGTACTGCAGCCAGTAGGCGTACCCCAGAAGGCCGGCGCAAGCCAGAAAAGTGACAAGACCGGCAAAGCGAATGAGAGACATGTTCCTATGCATCACCTGCGCGGAGTCGATCAATGACCCGTGATTATCCCGTACCCAGCCAGGGTAATGACGAAACAGACTGGCGGGTGACTACTTGGGGTCGGCGCAGATCCAGCCCGGCGGACGTTTCATCCCGTGACAGTAAACGGGATCACCGCTTGGCTGCTGTGCCATGGTGGTGCAGCCGGACAGAATGACAGCTGCAAGGAGAATGCGTGTGGTGTTTGCGATATAACGGGCAATGTTCATGTCAGCGTTTTCCAGAACAGGTCCAGCCAGAGGGCTGGGGAAGGGGGTTTCCAGGACAAAAGACCGACTTACTGTCTACCGGAGCCATTGTTTTGCACCCGGCAAGAAAAACCAGGGCAGCACAGCCGGACAGCATCCTGAATGGTAGGCACCGCCTTTGTGACTTGGTTTTTATCACGGACTTTCGCGTGGCAACTGTTAAAGGTGTAATCTTTTTTGACAAACCGGATGTTGTTGGCATCATCGTTTCCACCAGTGGCGACCGTGGCGGGCGTTCCAGTCCCTTGGATCAGTCCGTATACCCGAAAGCGTAGCACGACATAATATACACACTATGTGGAGACTCCCAACAGCGTATCTCGCGGGCCTGGTGCTCATGCTCTACACGGGGTTAGCGTGGAGTCTGCCTGAATGCAAGGTGCCTCAGGGCTTGAGTGCCGATGATGAGGTGCACTACTGCATGATTCATACTTTTCGCACCGCCTGCCTGATGCGCAAGGGCTATGATCTCGACAAAGAGAACTGGACCGTGATGCGCTCGCACTACGAGGGTTGCTCGATCAAGGGTTGTGAACAGTTACTCGAAGAAACCGGCGCCCTTTCCGAAGCACTGTTTGAGACAGCCTGTAATTTTGTTCAGTTCGACCGCGATAGATGAACGGAAGAAGTCCTCAGCTGCGAAGATAGGAAGCGCCATTGACGTCAATGATGGCGCCGGTCGAGAACTCCGCACCGGCCGAGGCCAGAAACAAGACTGCGTGGGCAACTTCTTCAGGTTTTGCGACCCGCCCCAGCGGGCTCTGGTTACGCACGGCATCTCCGCCCGGTCCGCCGAGGACCGTACTCGCCATATCGGTTTCGACAAATCCCGGGGCCACTGCGCCGACAAAGATGTTAAGCGGCGCGAGTTGCTGGGCCAGTGACTGGGTCAGCGCGTTAAGCCCTGCCTTGCTGGCGCCATAGGCAGGGCAGCGGGGTTCTCCGCGAAAGGCGCCGCGCGAACTGACGTTCACAATCCGCCCGCCCCCGGTCTTGCGCATATGCTGTACGGCGTGCCAGCAGAGGTTGGCAGGCCCGGTGAGATTGACGGTGAGCGTGCGCTGCCAGTGGTGTTGCCAGTCCTCGTACGACACCTCGTCCACGGGATGCGCCTCAAAGATGCCGGCGTTGTTGACGAGAATGTCGAGGCCGCCAAGGT
>CAYSMI010000074.1:2243-7829 GCA_964432165.1 uncultured Acidiferrobacter sp. | reverse complement strand
GAGCCCTTCTCGGGCCTGGTCTGAATGCTGCCAAAGACAAGAATCGACCACCCCAACGCCTGGACAACGGACTCGGTCCGCTCCAAGGCTGATATCACCTATACGCTCAGCGATGCTGAACTGTCTGCGCTCGATACGGCCTTAAACGCGGTCAAAGTCCAAGGTCTCGCCGTAGAGGACATTACCGCCGCCGACTTCCCGCTCGGCGTGCTGGAGGATGTGCTTGCGGGGTGGATTCAGGAGGTCGACCATGGAAAGGGCCTGGTCCTATTGCACGGGTTTCCGATCGAGCGTTATTCCAAAGATGACTGCGCGCTTATTTTCTGGGGCATCGGTGCGCACATGGGAGAGGCCCAGTCCCAGAGTCTTTCCGGGGACCGGCTGGGGCACGTGGTGAATCTTGGGGGCGACAACCCCCGTTACCGTGCCTATCAGAACAGCACCGAACTCGCCCTGCATACCGATGCCACCGATATCGTGGGCATGATGTGCCTGGTCCCTGCCCGTGAGGGCGGTCTCAGTGGGTATGCAGGCGCTGCTGCGATCTATAACGAACTTCTGGATCATCATTCTGATGTACTGCCGATTCTGTGCGAGGGCTTTCACTACCATCTTTTCGGCGAGCATGCGCCCGGGGAGCCGCCGGTGACGGAGGAAAAGATTCCGGTATTCTCGGAAAAGGACGGCTGCCTCAGTATCAGTTATCTGAGGAGTTACATTGAAATGGGGTTTGCACATAAGGGCAAGGAGAAGACCACCGCCGAGTCCGAGGCGCTGGATACCCTGGACCAGGTTGCCCACGGACCGAAATGCTTCCGCCAGTTCACGCTCTCACCCGGAGACATGCTCTTTTTCAGCAACTACACGGTGCTGCATAACCGCACTGCGTTTGTCGATGATGACGATCCCGATAAACGGCGCCACCTCTTGCGCCTGTGGTTGAGAGCCCACAAGCCGCGCCCGCTGGTTGAGAATATCTCGGCATTCAGCAAACGCCGGGGTATCTCGAAACAGGAGGGGCGCACCAGCATTTACGATGGGGAACTGGAGTACGAAGAGTACGCGGTACCGATACCAAGGCAGTAGCGACCGAATCCGCTCCCTCAGGATGAGCCTGACTCTATGGTGACCGACGCTTCGCGCTGGGATGAGAAGTACCGCACGGCAAGCCTTGCCCCGGCGCTGCGTATTGACCCGCTTCTGCAGCGCCACCAGAGCGACATCGGCGAACTCAGTGCACCGCGCACCGCGCTCGATGTTGCAGCGGGGGCCTGCCACGCCGCGGTTTATCTTGCGACCCAGGGTTTTGCCGTCAGCGCGGTTGACTGTAGCGGTGTCGGTCTTGCCCTCGGTGAAAAACTTGCAGAGCGTGAAGGCGTCAGCATCAGTACCATCGAGGCGGACCTCAGTGTAGACGACTTACCGGCTGGACCCTGGTCACTGATCTGCTGCTTTCGATACTTAAACCGGGACCATCTTGCACCGATGGCGGCAATACTCGCCCCAGGAGGGCTCTTGTTTTACAGCACGTTCAACCTGCATCACCTCAACAAGGCGCCAACGTTCAACCCGGCGTACGTGCTGCAGCCGGGAGAACTGGCTGAGCATTTTTCGATGCTGGATGTGCTTGATCTGTCTGATGGCGATGACCCGCAGGAGACCGCATCCTGGATTGTTGCCAGGCGGTCGGCTTAGGTCACGAGGCCGGGGCCGAACGTTCAGCCCGGGGTGTTTTTCTCGACCCAGCGCTCCCCCGCACCGAGGGTCTCTTTTTTCCAGAACGGGGCGCTGGACTTAAGCACCTCCATCATCTCCCGGCAGGCATCAAGGGCCGCCTTTCGATGCGCGGAAAAAGTTGCCACCAGCACAATATCGTCACCGGGATAGACAGTCCCGACGCGATGGACCACGAGCGCGTCTTCGAGATCATGCTTGGATACCGCTTGGTCGCGCATGTCCTTAAGTTGCTGTTCTGTCATACCGGGATAATGTTCAAGCACCATCGCCTGAACCTCGTCCCCTTCGTTGAAGTCGCGCATGGTGCCGACAAACACCGCGCTGGCCCCGCTATTGCCCGCAACGAGATGTCTTGACCGATATTCCGAGACCATCTGCCAGGGATCAAACGGGTGCTCTCGAATCTCGACGGTCATCGGGTGGTTAGCCTCCGGTCACGGGCGGGAAAAACGCCACTTCGTCACCGTCTACAACAGCGCGATCAAGACCGGCGTATTCCTTGTTGATGGCGACTAGCATCTCTTCATCGGGGGATTCACCGCTGACGGCCTTCCAGACATCACGTGCCGTCGTGATATCGCTCGCCTCAACGGTAACCGTTGCGTGGCCGATGCGCTCACGCAAACTGGCGAAGAATCGAACGTTGATGGTCATGGGAACGGGGTTGATATAAAGGCGAAACGCGTCTCGTGCAGTTCTATAATAGGCCTAGAAATCCCGGCCCACAAGCAACGGTAAGCATAATGTCGACCCCAGCACGTGAATTTATAGCGGTACCGATCGCGGTGATGACGGTCTCGGATTCGCGTACGGAATCGGATGACAAGTCGGGCAAATTACTCGTCAGCCGCCTTCAGGAAGCTGGCCACCGGTTCGTCGAAAAAGTGATCGTACCCGACAATGTCTTTCAGATTCGTGCAGTGGCCTCACGCTGGATCGCTGATCCCGATGTCCAGGTGGTTCTCATGACGGGCGGTACGGGTGTGACCGGATTTGACGGCACGCCGGAGGCGGTCGAACCGCTTTTTGAAAAAGAACTGGACGGCTTCGGCGAGATTTTCCGGGCGATATCCTTCGAGGAGATTGGAACATCTTCACTGCAGTCGCGGGCTGTGGCGGGCGTCGCCAACGGCACCTATCTATTCTCATTGCCGGGGTCTTCCGGGGCCTGTGCCACCGCCTGGGACAAACTGCTGGTCCACCAACTGGATTACCGTACCCGGCCTTGCAACCTCGTTGAGTTGATGCCGAGGCTGCTGGAACATCGCCAACAATAGTCTTTACTATGAACTGAGTCGCCCTGGATTAAAGAGCGGCGCTGTGGATCTGCAAGCGCCGCTCCAGTCTCGGATGCGATGCTTCGTGTCGTCGGCGCGTATTGTTTCGCTGTGGCCTCCGGGTTGATAGTCATCCCGTCAGCGTCATAGGTCTTAAATGATGGAACCAGATCAGCCGTCTTCAGCCAGCCCGTCCCGACCCAGCCGTCGGAGAAAAGCTCGTACCAGCGCGCCCGTATCAGGCCGTCTGCCACAGATGCCGTGGGGTCAGCCGCAATATGTCGATAGACCAACAGAGCCGCTGGACGCGGAAGGCGTCGATCGGGTTCACAGCGCGGCAATGAAGATTCTCGAGGAGATCGGTATTGATTTTCTGCATGAGGAGGCCCGGGATATCCTCAAGCAGGCCGGATGCGATGTCCGGACCGGTTCCGTCACGGTCAGAATGGACCGTGCGCTGGTCATGGAGCAGGTCGCCAAAGCACCCAAGCGGATCGTAATGACCCCCCGCAACGAAGATCGCGCCCTGGTGTTTGGAGACGCCTACGCGGCTTTTGGTCAGGTCTCCAGCCCGCCGAATGTCTCAGATATCGATCATGGGCGCCGGGCCGGCAACCGCACCGACTACCAGAACTGGATCAAGCTGACGCAGAGCTTCAACTGCATCCACTTTATTGGGGGCTACCCGGTGGAACCGGTGGACCTGCACCCCTCGATCCGCCACCTCGACTGCCTGTTCGATATGCTGACGCTGACCGACAAACTCGTCCACGCCTATTCGCTCGGGGTAGAACGCATTGAGGATGCAATGGCGATGGTCCGTATCGCAGCGGGTCTGGATGAAGAGCGTTTTGCCGAGACGCCGCGGATGTTTACCAATATCAACTCGTCCTCGCCACTCAAGCACGATTGGCCGATGCTCGACGGCGCGATGCGCCTCGCGAAACAGAACCAGCTTGTCATCGTGACCCCGTTTACCCTGGCGGGTGCGATGGCGCCGATCACGCTGGCCGGGGCCATCGCACAGCAGACGGCAGAATGCCTGGCGGCCATTGTCCTGCTGCAGTTGGTACGGCCCGGAGCGCCCGTGGCCTACGGCTCGTTCACCTCAAACGTCGACATGAAGTCAGGTGCGCCCGCCTTTGGGACACCCGAATATTGCCGCGCCACCCAGATGTCGGGACAAATGGCACGCTACTATGGATTGCCGTGGCGTGCGTCCAACGCGAACGCGGCTAACTGTGTGGATGCGCAGGCCACGTGGGAAAGCGCTTCTTCTTTGTGGGCATGTTCCAGCGCCAATGCCAACATCATCTATCACGCGGCGGGATGGATGGAGGGCGGGCTCTGTGCGAGTTTTGAGAAATTCGTGATTGACTGCGAAATGCTCCAGCAGTTTGCGTACTACCACCAGCCCGTCAGTGTGACTGACGATGACCTTGCCCTTGAAGCGATCCGTACGGTGGGGCCAAACGGCCACTTTTTGGGAGCGGACCACACAAAGGCGCGCTACAAAACCGAGTTCTATAGCCCCTTTCTTTCCGACTGGAGCAATTTCGAAAGCTGGGAACAGGCAGGCGCTATTGAAACCCCGCAGCGTGCCAACAAAATCTTTAAAGAAATGCTGGCGCAGTACGAAATGCCGCCCATGGATGCGGCGATCCGGGAAGCGCTCAGGGATTTTGTCGAGCGGCGAAAGCGCGAGGGCGGCGCTCCCACTGATTTCTGACGCCCGATGCAGCGCCTGAAGTCCGGTGTCTCCCCAAGGTTGACCGCAGTCCAGAAACAGCGCTTGTTGTGATTATGTCTCAATCCCATTACCCTCTCCCGATAGATCGGGCCTGCCGGCGGGAGAATCCCCAATGGCTCCTTAAAGCTGCAGGCATCCATCAGATCTTCTGCTCATAATTTTTGTGGCGACTCCTAGTTCCCCCCAAGGCAGGATGAAAAAAGCAGCAGCCCCGGTGCTTCTGGTGGACAGCCATGTCCACATTTATCCCTGTTATGACACATCCACCTTGTTTGATGGCGTCCACGCGAATTTCTGTGAGCAGGCCGCAGGGTCAGGACATCAGGCATTCGCTTCGGTTCTGCTCCTCACCGAAAGCGCCGGCCATGAATTTTTTTTGTCACTCCTGAAGCAGGTTCAGGCCAATGAAAGCCTGGGTGGCTGGCGCGTTTTTCCCACCGAAGAAGCCCATGCGGTGGTGTTGCAGCGGGAAGATCAAGCCCGTATTTTTGTGATTGCCGGAAGGCAGATCGAGACCCGCGAACGTATTGAAGTTTCTGCGCTTCTGACCCGCGAGTCCTTCACGGACGGCAGGAGCCTTCAGGAAACCCTGGACGACATACGGGCAGCCGACGCGCTCGCGGTATTGCCGTGGGGGGTGGGTAAGTGGCTGGGCCAGCGCGGCCGGCTGCTGGCTGAAGCCGTGGATCGGGATCAGAATATGCGTTTACTGGGCGATAACGGTTCCCGGCCGTTTTTCTGGCCGCGGCCGAGGCTGTTTGGTCTGGCGGAGCGCCTCGGGGGCAAAGTGATCGCGGGCAGCGACCCGCTTCCGATACCGGG
>CAYSMI010000074.1:0-2143 GCA_964432165.1 uncultured Acidiferrobacter sp. | reverse complement strand
CGGAGCGCCTCGGGGGCAAAGTGATCGCGGGCAGCGACCCGCTTCCGATACCGGGAGACGAAAGACGCATCGGGACCTTCGGTGTTTTTCTGCCGGGCCCGATCGATGCCGCTCATCCAGGCGCCTCTATCCGCGGGGCATTGGCGGCGCACGGTCCGTCACCCGAGCGGTTCGGAAAGCTGCCGGGGCTGAAGACCTTTATAAAACATCGCCAAGGTCTGAAGTCATCGGGCATACCCTCGCGGGATAAGCCCCGCGGGGATGCAGGCGCTACCGAAACTCCCGATATAGAAACCTCAAGCGAGGACTATGCCAAACGCTTCGCTGGGCCTGTGGGTGCCTATATGCTGCAGGTACAGGCCGATGCCCTGGCAAAGGTGCTCGGCCCTTCGGTTGGCACGCATGTCCTTGATGTCGGAGGCGGGCACGGGCAGTTGACCGGACAACTCCTGGAAAGCGGATTTACAGTCACTGTGCTGGCGAGTGATGAGTGTTGTCGACAAAGGCTTAAGGCTTTTGAAACGCACCCGAATTTTGTTTTCACCACCGGCAATCTTCTGGCCATGCCGTTTGCTGACAGAAGCTTCGATTGCCTGATATCGGTACGATTGGTCTCGCACATCGAGAATCGCAAGCGCCTTTTCGCGGAGTTCTGCCGGGTCGCGAAGCACACCGTGGTCATTGACTATCCGAGCTGGTATAGCCTCAATGCCCTGACGCCCTTATTGTTCGGACTGAAGAAATTGATTGAGCATAATACCCGGACCTATCACAGTTTTTCGGGCAGAAAACTGGCCGCACAGTTTGCAGACCACGGATTCGAATCCGCTGCCCGTGCTGCCCAGTTCTTTCTGCCGATGTTCCTGCACCGCTGGTTTGGGGCATCGTCGCTGTTACAGAAATTGGAACAATGGGCGCAAGTGACGCGCTTGACGTCGCTCCTTGGCAGTCCGGTGATCCTTCGCCTTGACCGGCGTCCGGATACCTGAGCCCGTGCGCATTCTGCTCTTAGCCCCACAGCCTTTTTATCAGGAGCGGGGCACACCAATCGCGGTCAGGATGCTGGCGAAGACCTTGTGCGAAGCAGGGCATCACGTGGACCTTTTGACTTTCCACCTTGGGGAGGATGTGTCGATTGCGGGTTTGAGGATCTTCCGGATTCCGCGGCTGTGGTTCATTCGACGGATCCCCATCGGTTTTTCGATGGCAAAACTGCTGTGTGATGTTTGCCTTTTTGTCTCGCTCCTGCGACGTTTGACTAAGGAGAGGTACGATGTCGTCCACGCCGGGGAAGAGTCGGTTTTTCTTGCCTTGGCAACCCGTTTTTTGCATCGGGCACGGGTTGTCTACGACATGGATTCATCAATGCCCGACCAACTGCGCGAGAGATGGGCCTGGATTCGGTTCCTTTCATCCTCGCTGGATGCTTTGGAACGGCTCGCCCTGAAACGCGCGGATGTTGTGGTCCCTGTCTGTCAGCAGCTCGTCGACCGGGCCTGCCGGGTCAAGGTTCCCGAGAAAGTGGTCCTGCTGGAGGATTTTGCGCTGGCTCTGGACGGAGATTCAGAAGAGCCTGTTGACCGGCTCCGCGAGCTTCTGCCTATCAGCGGGTTACTGGCACTTTATGTCGGTAACCTTGAGCCGTACCAAGGACTGGATCTACTCCTGGCTGGATTTGCCAAGGCTAATCCCCAGTGCGACCTGAGCCTTGTCCTGATCGGCGGCAGTCCCGCGGACGTGGCAGAGGGTCAAGCGAAAGCGTCTTCACTGGGGATCAGTGAACGCGTATTTTTTCTGGGGCCAAGGCCGGTCAGCCAGCTCAATGACTATCTTTCGCAGGCCGATATTCTTGTTTCTCCGCGACTGAAAGGGGTCAACACCCCGATGAAGATTTTTTCCTATCTTGACTCGGGCCGGCCCATCATCGCAACGGATATCTCCTCCCATACACAGGTGCTGGATTCAGGCTGTGCTTTGCTGGTAGATCCCACACCCCCCGCGCTCGCACAGGGTTTCAATCAGTTGGCAACTGATCAGTCGCTGCGGGAGACCCTGGGTCACGGCGGTCGGTCATTGTCGAGAACACGGTTTTCATTTTCACGATTCCAGGCAACCGTCAATGAACTGTATGGGGAATCCGGGC
>CAYSMI010000073.1:0-7840 GCA_964432165.1 uncultured Acidiferrobacter sp. | reverse complement strand
AAAAAGATCCAAGGTCCTTTCGAAGGCAGCCTGTATGCGCCGGTCGAGCTGGCGCTCGCTGCTGTAACGGAAGGGATCGCACCATCTTCCCCGCATCCACTTTAATGCACTCAGGATGCGGAAAGCGCCAAAGATCCATGGCCCGAAACTTCGCATGACGGGGCGCCCGGTATCGGGATCCATGCGCGAAAGCAGCGGTGGCGCAAGATGCACGCGCAGCTTGAAGTCACCCTCAAATTCCTGGCTCAGGGATTGACGGAACTGCGGCTGACTATAGAGCCTCGCCACCTCGTACTCGTCTTTTTCATACAACACCCGGAACCCGCTTTCAATAAGGGCCGGGATAATCGCTGGCGCGTTTTCACGATCGATATGCTGGCGCGCTGTTGTTATCCATGCAGACAATCTGGATGCGGTAGGCGCACCGTGGGATTCTTGCAGTAGATCCTTTCGGCGTTGCAGCAGGTCCTGCTCTGATTCTTTTTTCGCAGGCCGAGCAGGAGGCGCCGTGCTGCCGAGCAGGGGTGCGGCTGTTTTGGGGTCCGCACCCATCTGCCGTCCGAGGCGAAATGCGCTGATATTGGTGTCTATATCACGGCCATTGAGCTCTATGGCCCTTTCAATGGCTACGCCAGGAATAGGCAAAGCCCCCAGTTGGTACGCGCAGCCCAGCATGATCATATTGGCGCTCAGCGTGTCCCCAAATATGGACTTCGCCAGCGCCGTCGCAGGCACAGCACTGACCTCACCGCTCACATTATCAATGGCCTCGAGAAGTTCGTCCAAAGGAAAGCTCTGATCAGGCTCGTGGATGAACTCACCCGACATCATCCTGTGGGTGTTGATCACCGATCTGGTGTTCTTGCTGAGCTTCATCCGCGTCTCTTCGGCCGCAGCGGTGACCACATCGCAACCCAGCAGAAGATCTGCACCGCCATCTGCAACATGCGTCGCGGTGACCTCATCGGGCTGTGCTGTCAGGATGATGTGGCTCGTC
This sequence comes from uncultured Acidiferrobacter sp., assembly GCA_964432165.1. GTDB lineage: Bacteria > Pseudomonadota > Gammaproteobacteria > Arenicellales > UBA868 > UBA868. The sequence continues at coordinate 6,843 of CAYSMI010000073.1, read as the reverse complement.
ACTGCGCCACCCTTTTGCGCGAGCCCCGCCATATCCAAAACAGAGCAGCCCATTTTGGCAACATGGGCCGCCATTCCAATGATCGCGCCGATGGTAACGACACCGGTACCACCCACTCCGGTCAGGGTGATGCCGTATGGACGGTCAATCCGCGTATCGACGGGATCTGCGACAGGCGCCTCATCAGGGGACAGGGGCCCGGCTCTTGGAGTCGGCATCTTCCTTTGTCCACCGATAACAGACACGAAACTTGGGCAAAACCCCTTGTTGCATGAGTAATCGAGATTACAGGCGGACTGGTCGATTGCGCGTTTTCGTCCGAGGTCTGTTTCCACAGGAACGAGCGCGACGCAGTTTGACTGCGTGCCGCAGTCGCCACAGCCTTCGCAAACTGTTTCGTTGATAAAAAGACGCTCGTTCGGCGTCTCCATCAGACCGCGTCGGCGCCGACGGCGTTTTTCTGCGGCACAGGTCTGATCGTAAATGATCACCGAGGTCCCCGGGACCTCGCGAATCTGCCGCTGTACCCGCGCAAGCAGGTTACGGTGATAAATTTTCACCCCGGGTGCCCAATCTGCATCCCGGGGATACTTCTCGGGATCATCGGTGACAACGGCAATCTGTGAAACGCCCTCCGCGTGGACCTGCCGGGAAATCCGCATCACGTCCAACGGACCGTCCACCGATTGTCCACCGGTCATGGCCACCGCATCGTTATACAGAATCTTGTAGGTGATATTGACCTTCGCACCGACGCAGGCCCGGATCGCGAGGAGTCCCGAATGAAAATAGGTACCGTCACCGATGTTCTGAAATACATGCTCGGTACTGCTGAAAGGGCTTTCTCCGATCCAACTCGCTCCCTCTCCACCCATTTGGGTAAAGGTCGCCGTTTCGCGGTCCATCCATTGGGCCATGTAATGGCAGCCGATGCCGGCAAGCGCCCTCGAACCCTCCGGCACCAACGTAGATGTATTGTGGGGGCACCCGGCGCAGAAATAGGGAATCCGCCGCATCGGAGTCTCTTCGAGGCCCGACTTTTCCGCGCGGGCCCGAAGACTCTTAAGCGCCACGGTTAGCGCTTCGTCACGAGTGATGGCGACCAGTCGGTCACCGATCGCCATGGCGATTTGTGCGGAGTCCAATCGGCCATAAATCTGAAAAAGCGGCGCACCTGCCTCGTCGGTCTTGCCGATAACCTCGGGGGCTTCGGTGACACCATATAAAATGTTGCGGACCTGATCCTCCATAAGTCCCCGCTTTTCCTCAACGAGGACCAACTTGCGGGTGCCCCTGGCAAAGTTCCTGAGGCCGTCCGGCTCAAGGGGCCACGGCATACCGACCTTATAGAGTTTGACCCCCAGTGTTTTTGCCCGGCTCTCATCGATGCCGAGTTCGAGCAGCGCCCTTCTGACATCGAGGTACGACTTGCCGGTCGAGATGACACCGAGCGTCGCCGTCGCATCACCCAGCACCTGGCGGTCAATCGGATTACGCCGCAAAAATGCAGTGACTGCGGGCAGTTTGAACTGATGCAGCCTTACCTCCTGAGCCTGGGGTGTATCGGGCCAGCGAAAATTCACGGCGCCTTCAGGCATCAGGAGATCTTCCGGGATATGCGTCGAGACGCGGCCCGGACTCGTTGTGACCGACGCCGAGGCCTCAACCGTGTCATGCACACTCTTAAGGCCAACCCAGCAGCCTGAATACCGGGACAACGCCCAGCCATAAAGACCAAAATCGAGTATGTCCTGCACACCTGCAGGGTTCAGGATGGGGATAAAGGCATTGACGAGTGAGTATTCACTTTGGTGGGCTGTTGTCGATGACTCACAGGCGTGGTCGTCACCCATCAGTACCAGCACCCCGCCATGCGCGCTGGTCCCAGCAAGGTTGCCGTGCCGGAGCGGATCGCCGGAGCGGTCGACACCCGGTCCCTTGGCGTACCACATCGAAAATACGCCGTCATAGAGACCATCGCCTCGCCACCCCGCCTGCTGGGTTCCCCAGACCGCGGTCGCTGCGAGATCCTCGTTCACCGCAGAAAGGAAACGGATATCGCAAGCCTCGAGTTCGTCTTTTGCAAGCGCGAGTTGCTGATCCAAAGCGCCCAAAGGAGAACCGCGATAACCGGTGACATAACCGGCTGTGCGCAGCCCGGAACGGCGGTCTGCATCACTTTGCAGCATGGGCAACCGAACGAGTGCCTGAATTCCGGTGACAAAAATCTGCCCCGACTTGAGAAGGTATTTGTCCTCCAGCGAGACTTGTCTCAGTTCGGTCATTGGGGAATTTCGGCGGGCTTGTTCGGTGTCTGTCGTCGTATGGTGACGATGCTACCAGACTCTGTTCCGGGGGTTGTTGAAAACTCCGAGATGCCTGAAAAGTAAAATTAAATACTTTGTTTCCGGTCAGGTTTTATGGTGGTATATTCCTGCGCACAGAAACGGGGGGCGGTATGGAAAGAGCGGGCTATCCGATCGACTCGACAGCGGTACGTCGCTACGGTTTTCTATTGCTTCGGGATTTCACGATGATGGCCTTCTCGGCCGCAGTGGAGCCTCTACGTACGGCCAATCGCGCCTCAGAGATCGAACTGTATCAGTTTCCGCTGTTCACCCTGGATGGGGAACCCGGACAGGCCAGCAACGGCATCAGTCTGAATCCTGTCCGTCAGCTGACCGGTAAAGAGCCGCTCGACGCACTCTTCATCTGTGCCGGGACAGACCTTCACTCAGTAAACCCTGAACTGCTCGCAGACAAGCTCAAGCCATTCATCAAAAGAGGTGTCGCCATCGGTGGTATCTGTACCGCCAGCTACCAGTTGGCCCGCGCCGGTCTTCTGGATGGTTATCGATGCACGCTACACTGGGAAAATATCCCCGACATGCATGACGAGTTCCCGCACCTGGTGGTGTCATCCGGCCTCTTCGAGCTCGATCGCGACCGCTATACCTGCTCCGGCGGGACGGCCCCCATTGACATGATGATGACCCTCATTGCGCGCGAGCGTGGGCGTGCGCTTTCCGACCGGATATCCGAGGGGATGCTGTGCGAACGAATTCGTGACGGCTCCGACCGCCAGCGCATGCCGCTTCGGATGCGTTTGGGTTCAAGCCAGCCCAAGCTGGTGGAAGCGGTCGAACTGATGGAGTCCAATATCGAGGAGCCCATGACCCTTGATGAACTGGCAACGCATGTGGGCATCTCGCGGCGCCAGTTGGAGCGGCTTTTTCAGAAACATCTGCAGTGCGTACCCACCCGTTACTATCTGGAGATCCGCTTGCGCCGTGCCCGGGCGCTGCTGCTGCGCAGTTCCCGGTCGATTGTGGACATCGCTTTTGCCTGCGGTTTTGTCTCTGCACCGCATTTCAGCAAGTGTTATCGCGACTTCTTCGGCATCCCCCCTCGGGAGGAACGCCTTCCCAGGGCCGATCCTGCTGCGCTGTCGGCCGTCGATCTCAATTTTGCGCCTGGCAGTGACTCACCGATGACAGACCTCGAAAAGTCAACTCAGGAACAGGCCGGCATTGCCTCCTGATCAACCGACCGGATTTCTGTAAAGAACTTCTCCAGTACTGCCGCGCATTCCTCCTGCAAAACACCAGCCGTGATCTGGCACTGGTGGTTGGCGAGCGGTGTCTGAAGCAGATTAGCTGTGCTCCCGGCCGCACCTGCTTTTTCATCAAATGCGCCGAAGACCACACGCTCGACCCGCGCCTGAATGATCGCACCTGCACACATCAGGCAAGGCTCAAGTGTCACATATAGCGTCGCTCCACCGAGGCGGTAGTTTTCAAGAGTGCGCGCCGCGTTTCTCATCGCAACGATCTCGGCGTGGGCAGTGGGGTCATGGGCACCTATCGGCTGGTTGTGGCCAACGCCGATGACCTCGCCGTCCAGCACAACCACCGCCCCGACCGGGACCTCGTCACCGCTGGCGGCACGCTTCGCCTCGCCTAAGGCCTCACGCATCCAATCCCTGTCCTGGGCCGGCGTGCTACGGGGATCCGGCATGCTCAGCCTCCCTTTTCATCCCTGGTCCGCATCCGGTTTCTTATCCGAGGAATCCTCCGAATACCTCGCAACAAACGCCTTTAACTTATCCAGATCGTTATCCGTCAGATTCGAGTCGTTAATCACCAGTTTGAAGCACTCTCCGAGGATACTCTCCCGATTCAGTGATTTCTGATGGGAAACGCTGTAGCAATTGACAGGGTGAGGCACCCCTTTGGGATGTACTACCCGCTCGGAGGAAAAACCAAAAAAATCTTCCAGCAGGATCTTGGTGTTCTCTGACACCAGCACTTCGCCGGATTGAGCCTCGGATTCCAGGCGGGAGGCAATATTGATTGCCCTGCCGATGGCGGTGTAATCAAGCCGACTGGCGCTACCGAAATTGCCGACGTTGCAGAATCCCGTATTGATCCCGATCCGGATTTTAAGATTGGTGGGAAAACTGAACTGTTTGCGGATGTAGGGTTGTAGCGCGCCGATCCGATTCTGCATCTCTATCGCCATATCGACACAGTTCTTGGCATCTTGCACGTCACCCCCGGATTTGGGATCACCGAAAAAGATCATGATGGCATCACCAATAAACTTGTCGATGGTGCCACCAAACTTCTCGGCGATCGTACTCATCTCTGTCAGATAAAAGCTCAGAAATTCGCTGATCTCCTCTGCTTCGATCTGTTCCGAGATAGATGTGAATTCGACAATATCTGAGAAAAAGATGGTGAGTTTCTTCCGCTCACTCTTTTTGTGGATATCCAGGGAGCCGCTGAAAATCTGCTCGTAAAGTTGAACCGGCAGATACCGTGACAGTTTGAGTGAGATCCCTTCAATCTTCTCTTTTTGCGCCTCGACCTCCTCTGTTGCCTGGCGCAATAATTCCTTCTGGCGGTCCAGTTCGACCGCCATCGACTTCCTTAGCTTAGATTCCAGAGAGAGTTTCTTATTCTCTTTTTTGAGCTTCTCGATCTCCTGCTCTAGATCGCTCATAATTATCTCTGGTCGAGATTCTCCAACAGTTCGCCGATGCGCTCGAGCGTGCCGTTGTGCTCATAGGATTCTCCCGACACGGAAACGGACTCCATGCATGACGCCTTGTTATAGGCGAACAACTCGACTTTTGGAGCAAACTCGTAGTGTGTTTTTAGCATTCCTGCAGGCACATAAATCATTCCCTCGATCAGATCGGGTTGCGAATACAATTTGCTGCCGCAGTTCGGGCAGGAGACGAGATGTAACTGGTTGCCGCTACCACCCTCATAGGAGTACGTCTTCACCTCGCCGGTAACGCTGATGTCCTCGGTGGAATAGGCATAACCAAAAAACGAGTTACCATACAACTTCTGGCAGTCACTGCAGTGACAGACAAAGTGCATCATCGGATCGTTCTGCAGAGTGAGCTCCACCGAACCGCATTGACAGGTTTCTTTAATTGCCATCCTTATCCTCCGTGTTCAAGATCTAAAGAGACAGTTTCCTGAGGTTTTGAGTCTATCTTATAACCTCAACGTCTCTACTGCTATTCAAGAATGTTGATAACCGGTCCTGGGCACCAGCGCCTGCACAGGGACATTCAGGCTAGGGAACGCATAAAGATGGATCATGAGGAGTTGGGAAGGCTTCGGTATCATTGATCCCGACAGAATCCAAGTTTCAACTCGATGGCCAGATGCGAGGACCCCCATGAAAACCATTAAGCCATTCACGGTCACTGTTTCTGACGAGACGATTGAGGAGATAAAGGCAAGGGTCGTCGCATTTCCCTGGCATGAAATGCCGGACGACGGGGGGTGGGCCTACGGCACCAATCTCGATTACCTGAAGGAATTCTGTGATTACTGGGTCACTGAATTTGACTGGCGCAAGCAAGAGCAACGCATCAACCGGTTTTCCCATTTCAAAACGCCGGTTGACGGGATTGACATCCACTTTATTCATGAAAAAGGCAGCGGGCCCAACCCCAGGCCGCTCATCATCAGTCATGGCTGGCCGGGCACGATTGTCGAATTTCTGGACTTCATAGACCTGCTGGCCCATCCGGAAAATCATGGTGGATCGGTGGAAGACGCCTTTGACGTTGTCGCGCCCTCACTGCCCGGATTCGGTTTTTCGGGCCGCCCCCCTCGCCCCTATGGGCCAAGGAAGATGGCGGTCATTTTCAACAGCCTGATGACTGATGTCCTGGGCTATGAACGTTATATCGCCCAAGGCGGGGACTGGGGTGGTGCCATTTCAAGCTGGCTTGGCTATGAACACGCCCCGGCATGTGCTGCGATCCATATCAACATCCTGACCATGCGGCATAAAGACGAACCCCAGGGCGACGAGGAGATCGCCTGGGCGGAACAGTTTAAAAAAGACCAGCTGGTTCAGAACGGTTACCGCACTCAGCAGGCGACCAAGCCTCAGACCTTGAGCTATGCCATGATGGACAGTCCCGTCGGTGTGGCCGCATGGATACTGGAGAAAATGCACGGCTGGTCTGATCTCACACGGGGCAACATAGAGAGCGTATATACCAAAGACCAGTTGCTGGCCAATATCATGGTCTATATCGTCACCCGTACCTTCAACACCGCGTCGTGGATTTATTACGGACGCCGCGAGGAAGGCGGACGCATCTTGTCGCCGGAAGGAAAGCGGGTGGAAGTGCCGACCGGCTGCGCCCTCTTTCCCAAAGAACTTTTGGCGTGGCCGCCACGCAGTTACGCCGAACGGATCTACAACATCACGCAATGGACGGAAATGCCGCGGGGTGGGCATTTTGCGGCAATGGAAGAGCCTGACCTCCTGATCGAGGATATTAGAAAGTTTGCGCGCAGTCTCGAC
>CAYSMI010000072.1:0-7842 GCA_964432165.1 uncultured Acidiferrobacter sp. | reverse complement strand
GGATCGCGTACCGAACCGGTTGTGTCGAACAGGTTTACTGGTGGCAACTGGTCAATCCAGGATACGGCCTGGTAGATCACCGCGAGGGCATCATGCGCAAAATGCCCTCGTTTAACGCATTTGCCGATCTATTTAAGGGCGCGCTTCTCTCTGAGTAAAGGCAGCGAAACTCTAGATCGTCATCTGCTGTACGCCGGCGTCGCCTCCCACCAGCAGCACGTCTGCCCGTCGGGCCGCAAAGAGCCCGTTATCAACCACGCCCGCAAGCAGGTTGATCTTTGACTCCATCGCCAGAGGATCTGTGAGATCAAGGCCGCGTACATCCAGGATCACATTGCCGTTATCCGTGGTGAAATCGGCGCGCAGTTGCGGCTGACCGCCCATTGCGATCAATTTACGGGCTACAAGGCTTTGCGCCATCGGGATCACATCGACCGGCAAAGGAAAGGATCCAAGATGATCTGACAACTTGGATTCATCAATGATGCAGATAAACCGCCTGCTGGCACTGGCCACAATCTTCTCGCGGGTGAGCGCTCCACCGCCGCCCTTGATCAACTGCAGATGCGCTGTCGCTTCATCAGCGCCGTCAACGTACAGCGACAGATCTCCGGTGCGGTTGAGATCCAGCACTGGCAGACCAATCGCCTTGAGCCGATCGGCGGATGCCTCTGAACTGGAAACGACACCATCGATTTTGCCTTTGACACCGGCCAGGGCGTCGATAAAGAAGTTAGTCGTCGACCCGGTACCGACACCCACAATCTCCCCCGATTCAATGAAATCAAGCGCGGCCTGCGCAGCGAGGCGCTTTTGCTGATCCTGGCTCATGGCTAAAATCCTGGGTAGACGGTGGGTGGATTTTACCTCCTGCCGTAGGAACCAGTAGATTCAGATAAACTCTAAGCGTAGTCACACGATACGCATCGCGCCATCTGGCGCGGCAAACCGTTGGCGGGTACCGATTGGATGGAAGAATTTACCGGTCTTTTCAATCTTCCGGGGGAAGGTTTCGTTGCCCAGTTGCGTAACGGTGGCCGGTCATCTCTTTACGACCGACAGGGTCTTCAGTACCTGATTCTGCAAAGAAAGCAGGAGGGTGGTGATACCGAGGCGGCCGAGCAGGCGCTTGCCCGAATGAACTCGGTGCAGAACACCATTGGGTTGCAACTTTCTGGGGGAAGTTAGGAATCCGCTAACGCGGAGACTTTAGGATGAGGTTCTGAGGCCCTCGTCACACTTCTTCCGTACTCGCTTCACGCTCGTCACGCCGTGTAGTAAGAACGATACCAGTCAACAAAGCGCTGGATCCCTTCTTCCACCTTCACCTTCGGCCGATAGCCAAAATCCGATTCCAGTGCCGTCACATCCGCCTCGGTCGCGGGAACGTCGCCATCCTGCATCGGCAGAAGGTCAAGTTTCGCCTGCTTTCCCAGCGCCTTTTCAAGTGCCTGAATGTAGTCCATCAGGGGCACTTGGTGACTGTTCCCGATATTGAAGATGCGCCAGGGTGCGCTGGCGCTGCGATCCGGATCGTTTGCGCCATCTGATCTTTCAGCCGGCTGATCAATCACCCGGACGACACCCTCAACAATATCGTCTATATAGGTGAAATCACGAACCATCTCACCCCGGTTAAAGACCGGAATAGGCTCCTCCTCCAGAATTCCCCGCGTGAACTTAAAAAGTGCCATGTCAGGTCTGCCCCACGGACCGTACACGGTAAAAAATCGAAGTCCGGTCGTGGGCATTCCGTAAAGGTGCGCGTACGCATGTGCCATCAACTCGTTGGCCTTTTTGCTCGCGGCATAAAGCGAGATGGGGTGGTCCACATTATCTTTTTCTGAAAACGGTAACTTGGCGTTGGAACCGTAAACCGAACTTGACGAGGCATAAACGAGATGACCGACCCCGCTGTGCCGGCAGCCCTCAAGGATATGACCAAATCCGACGAGATTGGCATCGATGTAAGCGGCCGGATTCTCGATCGAGTAGCGGACACCCGCCTGTGCTGCGAGATTAACCACCGCATCAAAACGGTTTTCGGAAAAAAGACTTTGCATCTCGCCCTGGTCCGAAATATCGGCTTTGATGAATTCAAACTGCTGCGACGGTGTTAAGCGGGCAAGCCTTGCCTCCTTAAGAGAAACATCATAATAGTCATTCAGGTTATCGATTCCGGTAACCCTATCCCCGCGCTCCAGCAGCCGAAGCGACAGACTTGCGCCAATAAAACCAGCCGCTCCTGTAATCAACACATGCATAGCTACAAACTCCAGTGACGCAAGGTTTCATCGTCGGCGACTGACGCCCGGAACGCGACCTCAGAGAGCTCTCCGGTGGAATCGTAGCCCGCCTGATAGTCAGGGACTTTCTTGGCATCCAGATCCAGGCCGATAATGGCAATCTTCATCGGTTATGCATCCACCGCAGCGGACTGGGATGGCGCGCTCGCACAAGACGCAATAGCGTCATGCAGGGACTGCGACACCCTACCCTGGGTCGCTTCATCAAGATACGGATGCATCGGCAGGCTTAGCACCTCCCTGGCGGCACGATCGCTCTCAGGGCAGTTCTGCCCGGATTGTGCAAGTGCAGGCTGATCATACAGCGCTGCGGGATAGTGAACTGCACTGGGTACCCCCTGCTCGGCTAAGGACTTCTGTATTTCATCCCGGTTAGCCACCCGGATCGTGTATTGCGCCCAGGCGGACGTGTTATGGGGTCGGACCACCGGTAGCGTTATGCGTCCTGCGTCCTCAAGATCAGCCAATAACTCAGCATAGCCTTCGGCCGCCTTCTGACGGGCGGCGAATTCATCCGGAAATATCTTCAGTTTGGCGGTCAAGACTGCTGCCTGAATCGTATCCAGACGACCGTTAATGCCCAGCGCTGTGTGGTGGTAACGGCCCTCCTGACCGTGGTCCCGAATCTGCCGCAACCGGTCCGCCAGAGAAGCATCCTGCGTGAAGCACGCGCCGCCGTCTCCATAGGCCCCCAGAGGCTTGGCGGGGAAAAAACTGGTACAGGCAAGATCGCTCAGCGCGCATGAACGACGGCCATGAAAACTTGCTCCAAAACTCTGCGCAGCATCCTCTATCACGGTGAGGGAATGGCGTCGGGCGATGGCGTTGATCTGGTCCATCTCGGCGCATTGCCCATAAAGGCTGACCGGCATGATCGCGCGTGTACGCGGGCTGATGGCCGCCTCGATCCTGCCTGGATCCAGATTAAAGGTTTCGGGATCAATATCCACATAAACCGGTAACCCGCCCAGAAGCGCAATGGTCTCCGCGGTGGCAAAAAACGTAAACGGCGAGGTGATCACTTCATCCCCCGGCTTGATCTCGATCGCCATTAATGCCGCAAGCAGGGCATCGGTACCGCTCGATACGCAGATGCAATGTGCTGCGCCAGACATCTCTGCAAGCTGTGCCTCTAACTGACCGATCTCCTCGCCCATTACATAGCGGCCATGATGCAGTACACGGTGGATACCTTCCTCAAGCTCTCCCCTGATTAGGTCCTGCTGGGCAGCCAGATCGATAAAGTCGACCTGGCTGTCGGGTTGCGCAATCTCAAGACCGTACGCCGATACGAAGGGCGCACCACGCTCCAGCCTATTGCGGTCGGCTGTCACCACCCATGTCTCGCCCGCAAGGCGGGCCGCAGCCCGGGTAAGTGCGAGTGCAATCGGGTCGGGATCATCGTTGTCCAAAATATCGCCCGCCAGTGCTGACAACCACTGAACTCCGGGCAGACTCTGCCCAAGTTTTTGGTGAGGTGTGAGCACAGGCGCGTCCTCAGAAGATGCAGCACTTTCCATCAAGGCCTTCGACCGACTCAATAGATCGGAATACTCACCCGCATAGCACCAGACCCTGACGCCCTTTACTTGGAGGGACTCCAAGAGACCGTCTGATTCAGAGCCCGCCCCTTGATCGCAAAGCACATAGACTGCGCTTGCATCGAGCAGCAGATGATTTGGTGAGGGAGTCGTCATTTATTGGGTCCAACCGCGCAGTCGATATACCAGCAGCCCGAGTTTTTCATGCATCACCGCCTGTGCTTTACCCAGGTTGCCCAAACTGGGCAACCAGTCAAGCAGTTTCGGCCGGCGGTAGTCTGTCACTGAAAAACTGGAGGGCGAAGGCACCACCTCAAAGCCCGCCTGACGAAAAACCGCATCCGCCCGGGGCATATGAAAGGCATTTGTAACCAGCAGTATTCTATCAACGCCTTGTGCTGCCAGTATCTGATGGCTGTATAGGGCATTCTGACGGGTATTGCGGCTTTTGGTCTCGGTGAGGATGACATCATCCGGAACCCCCCAGCCGACCAATATGGTTTTGCTGTAGGCCGCTTCGGCATCAAGGCCCTCCTGGGGAAATACGTTACCGCCCGTTACGATGATCAGCGGGGCTTTGCCAGCCTCAAAGAGGCGAAACGCATGCAGCAGCCGGTTACCGTGTAACTGACTTTCCGTCCTCGGCGGAACCGGAATGCCCACATCGCCCCCTAACAAAACGATGGCATCCGCTGTTGGCGAAGATGACACCGGTACGGGCGGATACTGAAGCTCGTGCTGACGATACAGCACCAGAGACAACGGAGAAGCACAAACCGCCAGGACGACAAAGGCGAGGAAAACCGCGAAGACACCACTTCGGCGTCGGCCAAAAATAATCAGCAGCAATGCCGCCAGTAACAGCAGCAGTGCCAGATTAAATGGATAGACCAGCTGCGGCAGAAATTTCGACAGCGTAATCCAGTCAGGCACAGATATTAGATATCCTTAATTAAGATTCAACAGAAACGGTGCAACTGCTCTCCATGCAGCAGAGCAACAGAAACCGACAACCGGTTGCCAATGCTGCAAGAACTGCCGTTTACGGAATCAGTCCTTCGGATCAGAGATGCTGGCTTTCTCAACAACGACATCTTCAAGCGGCACATCCTGGTGATATCCCGCGTTGCCCGTTTGCACCGCTGCAATCGCTTCCACTACATCCATTCCTGAAGTGACCCGGCCAAAAACCGCGTAACCCCAGCCCGAGGCGGACTTTTCGGTGTGATCGAGAAAACTGTTGTCCTTGAGGTTGATAAAAAACTGTGACGTTGCCGAGTGCGGATCGTTGGTGCGCGCCATGCAGATCGTCCCGGTCAGGTTCTTGAGTCCATTGTCGGCTTCATTTTCAATCGGCGCGCGGGTGGCTTTTTCACGCATGCCGCTTTCCATCCCGCCTCCCTGGATCACAAATCCGGGAATCACACGGTGGAAGATGGTGCCGTCATAGTGACCGCTCTTTACGTACTCAAGAAAATTGGCAACGGTAACCGGTGCGCTCTTCGCGTCGAGCTCCAGTGTTATCACCCCTTTGGATGTGGTCATCTCGACCATAATGCTGTCTCCCTGATCTGACGCTGCAGCACCTGCGCTACAGACAATTGAAAAAATGGCGAAACTCCGTAGGAAACCCTTGAGGAGTGTACGCTTGAGAATCGTCCGGCTGAAACCTCTCACGATTCTCCAGCCATCTTGAGGATATGCCGCCACTCTGCGGCTGTTACGGGGAGTATCGACAGGCGGTTACCCCTCTGCACTAATCGCATATCTGCAAGTTTCTTCTGCGCCTTGATCTTTGCAAGCGTCACCGGCTGCTTGAACTTTTTCTTGAACTTGACGTCCACCATGAACCACCGCGGATTGTCAGCATCGCTACCGGCGTCGAAGTACTTCTCACGCGAGTCAAATGCAGTATGGTCGGGATATGCCTCTGACACAATTTCCATCACGCCAACGACAGCGGGCTCAGCACAGTTGGAGTGGTAAAAAAAGGCGAGATCCCCTTTTTGCATCTGGTCACGCATGAAGTTTCGCGCCTGATAGTTCCGGATTCCATCCCAATGATCGGTCTTGCGTTTTTCCGATCGCAAGTGGTCTATGGAATACACATCCGGCTCGCTTTTCATCAGCCAGTACGCCATATGATTCAGTCCTTTTCGTTGGCGCGCACTCGTGCGATGCTCCGGCTTTTGCCGGTGGTTTCATCAATATCGATGATTACCCCGCAGACCGAGGCGGGGCCGCTGGCGACTTCGAAGCGCTCGGGCACACGTTCAACAAAGCGTTTAAGTACACCGGCTGTTTCCATCCCGATGACCGAATTGTAACAGCCTGTCATGCCGACATCGCTGATGTGGGACGTTCCCTGGGGGAGCACCCGTTCGTCTGCCGTCGGTACATGAGTATGCGTGCCGACCACGGCCGACACCCGGCCATCCAGATACCAGCCCATGGCCACTTTTTCGCTGGTAGCCTCTGCATGAAAATCTACCAGAACGACCTCGACATCGGATGGCTTTCTCTCTATCGCATCGTTGGCGCATGAAAACGGGCAGTCGAGCGTCGGATGCATGAACACCGTTCCCATGATATTGAGCACTCCTACCCGCACACCGTTAGACGCCGTGGCAACTGTCCAGCCGCTTCCAGGTGTGCCCTCAGGATAGTTATGCGGGCGCAGCAGGCGGGGCTCATCCTGGATGAGGTCAAGTGCCTCGCGTTTATCCCAGATGTGGTTCCCCGAGGTCAGAACATCGATTTCACTTTGCTCCAGAAGCTCTTCCAGTACGCCTGCGGTAACCCCAAAGCCACCAGCTGCGTTTTCGGCATTGACCACCGTGAGGTCAGCTTCGGTTTCGTCCTGAAGTTCGGGCAGAAAACGGCGCAAGGCACGCCGGCCTGACTTGCCAACGACATCGCCAATAAAGAGCATCTTCATGATCTGGCTCGCCTAGACAATGCCTGCCTCGCGACTGACCGGCCTGAATTTCTGGTCCGTCAGAATGCCATCCAGCGGAACATCCCAACTGTCCACATTGAGAGCATCCACCCTCTGGAACTCGTGAGCCAGCCCGATCAGCACAGGACGGCGCCATTGAAGCCGATGGGTGCGCGACGCCAGTGACGCATCATAAAAACCCCCGCCCATACCGAGCCGGTTCCCGCTCTCATCGAAAGCCACCAGCGGCATCAGCAGCCAGTCGAGCGCAACGGGGTCAATCAGTTTCCGCCGGTCATGAAACGGGACCGGGATTCCGTACTTCCCCCGCTGCAGAGGCTCATCGCTGAAGTACTCGGCAAACTGCAGCCGTGGTCGACGAGTCGCGAACAGTACCGGCAGATATCCCCGTCGACCTCTTTCCATCAATGCTTCAAGCGCAGGCAATGGATCGATCTCACCATCATTCGCAAAGTAGGCACCCAATCTCCTCGCGCCCGAGATGCCTGGAAGCTTCAACAACTGCTGCACCAACCGCACGCTCGCCTCACGCTGGTCTGGACGGGACAGGCTGCGCCGCTTTATCCGCATCTTCGCGCGTAACTGGCGCTTTTGATTTGCAGTATCCATACGTCAGAGAGGCATCAGAAAGGCACCACCCGCTTATGCCGTAAGTTCCCGGGGTACCTTGAACCTAAGGGTTCAAGTGGGGACCGCTGCGATACCTTAAGGCTTTCCCGCAAAGCGGGACATGCGCAACGATGCCTGCAAGGCGATCCCCGATCTGTAATACAGGTTCTAAGGGATTGGCGAGAACCCACGAACACCGCAGGCGGTGCCGGCAAAGTATTCTACCGGATTACGTCAAACCCGCGTGGACTTACATCTCTTATTGCCTAGTGTCCCAGATCACGAGATCAGGTTACCGAATTGACGCGATCGCGTAACTCACGGACACGGGCTAGCGCATCGTCATCGACACGACCGTCATGACGGCTGGCGAGTAGTTCATTGGCGATGTTCAAGGCAGCCAGAACGAGGGTATGCTCAAGTCCGA
>CAYSMI010000071.1:0-7911 GCA_964432165.1 uncultured Acidiferrobacter sp. | reverse complement strand
TTTCAATTTCAATCATGAAGTCCTATTCCGCCTGGAAAGTATTCGTCAACGGCCTCACCGGCCAAAAAGGCTGGGAGCGCGCCTGGCGCGACCCTGAACCCAAGGCGCAGTACGATGTGATCATTGTCGGCGCCGGACTCCACGGACTCGCCACCGCATATTATCTTGCCAAGAATCATGGTATCACCAATATCGCGGTTGTTGAGAAAGGCTGGCTCGGTGGTGGAAACGCCGGCCGCAATACCACCATTGTCCGTTCCAATTACATGCTACCGGGGAACCGCGAGTTCTATGAACACTCCCTGAAACTCTGGGAGAACCTGAGCCACGATCTTAATTACAACGTGATGTTCAGCCAGCGGGCGCATGTCACCCTGCTGCATAGTCCCGCTGCCAGAGACGGTGCTGCACGACGTTACAACACGATGCGGCTCACCGGTTCTGACGGCGAACTGTGGGACCTTGAGACACTAAAACGCACAATCCCGCACCTTAACTATTCTCCCGATGCCCGGTTTCCGATCATTGGAGCAATGGTGCAGCCCCGTGCCGGGACAGCCCGGCATGATGCGGTTGCCTGGGGCTATGCCCGCGGTGCCGACCAGTACGGTGTCGATATCCTCCAGAACTGTGAGGTCACCGGTGTAGAGCGAAACGGCAGCACGGTAACCGGTCTACAGACCAGTCGCGGCGTGATCCGCGCCAAGAAAATCGGCTTCGCGGTGGCGGGTAATACCTCGCGGCTCTGGCGGATGGCGGAACTAGGCAAACTGCCCATCGAGTCACATAAGTTACAGGCCTTTATCTCTGAGCCGCTCAAGCCGCTGCTCGACCATGTCGTGGTCTTCGGCGTTGGAGGCGCTCACTTCTATATCTCGCAGTCGGATAAAGGCGGGATGGTCTTCGGTGGCGATCTAGACTGGTACAAGTCCTATGCCCAACGAGGCAATCTTCCGATTGTGCAGGATGTAGCGGAATGCGCGACATCCATTCTTCCCTGCTTGGGACGGGTGCGGTTGCTGCGCCACTGGTCGGGTGTTATGGATATGTCCATGGATGGTTCCCCCTTCATCTGTAAAACACCGCTTGACAACCTGTATCTGAACGCCGGCTGGAACTACGGCGGATTCAAGGCAAGCCCGGCATCGGGCTGGTACTTTGCCGACCTCATTGCCAATAACCGTCCCGACCCGGTGATCGTCAACCATACGCTGGATCGTTTTGCCCGCGGCATCATTATCGATGAGCGCGGCGCCGGCCCTGACCCCAAACTGCACGGATAGCTCACTCATGCTCAGAATCCCCTGTCCTTTCTGCGGCGTCCGGGACCACAGCGAATTCAGCTACGGCGGTGATGCGTCGGTCGAGTATCCGGCGCTGGATGCACCGGAATCTGAATGGGTCGAGGCGGTGTTCCAGCGGGAAAACCTCGACGGAGTGTTGCTGGAAACCTGGCAGCATCTTCATGGCTGCAGGATGTGGATCGTAGTGGAAAGGGATGTCCGCACCCATGCAATCCATTCTGTCAGGCCCGCTCACGACGGCATTGCACAGGCCCTTAACAGCGAGGCAGCCGGGGCAGGCGAATCATGACCGCTCGCCGACTTCCCAAGGGCGGTCATATCGACCGGAGCGAATCCCTCAGTTTCAGCTGGGATGGAACTGTTATGAGGGGCTATGCGGGCGACACGCTCGCATCGGCCCTGATGGCCAACGGGCAACAGATCCTTGGCCGCAGTTTTAAATACCACCGGCCCCGGGGGATTATGTCTGCCGGCGTGGAGGAGTCAGGTGCACTGGTCACCATCGGCCAGGGGGCGAGGCAAGACCCCAACGTCCGCGCCACGACCCAGCCGCTCTATGATGGCCTGGTCGCACACGGCCAGAATGCCTGGCCGAGCGTGCGTTTTGATGTGGGCGCCGTCAACAATCTTCTGGGGCGATTCTTTTCGGCCGGTTTTTACTACAAGACCTTCATGGGCCTGCCGCCCTTCGAGTGGGGCAGCGGTACCGGGCTGTGGATGCGCTACGAGAAAATCATCCGCAAGGCCGCGGGTATGGGAGAAGCCTCGCGGGAACCGGACCCGGATCATTATGAACATGCCCACGGCTATTGTGATCTTCTCATCGTGGGCGGTGGCCCTGCTGGACGTGCAGCCGCACTCACTGCAGCTGGTGCGGGATGCGATGTGGTTCTGGTCGAGCAGGACACGGTACTCGGGGGCGACAGTCTCAATCGCCCTGATGAAACTGCAGCCCTGCGCCAGGAAGTTCACGAACTTGAAAGCGTTGGTGTACGTGTGATGACATCGACGACCGCATTCGGGCTCTACGATGGCGGGGTCGCCGGTCTTCTTGAGCGGGTGAGTGATCACCTGGCGGATCCCCCTTCATGGCTGCCCCGTCAGCGCTTCTGGACCCTGCGCGCACGCTGCACGATCGTCGCGTCCGGTGCGTTGGAAAGACACATCGCGTTCGGTCATAACGACCGTCCCGGCGTGATGACGGCCAACGCGGGTCGCACGTACCTCAACCGGTTCGGAATTCAACCGGGAGAGAACATTGTGGTTGCCACCAATAATGATTCAGCCTACATCTCGGCATCCAGTCTTGCCCACTCGGGCGCAGCGGTTGCCATCGTCGATTCGCGAAGCAGCATTCCCGACACATTAAGGTCCCTTTGTGAGGCAGACGGCATTCGTCTGCACCTGGAGACCGCGCCACTCAAAGCACTCGGTGCCAGAGCGGTTTCGGGCCTGCAGACAGCACAACGCCAGGCCGGTACCTGGCAATCCGCCGGTCGCCTCGACTGCGATCTGGCCCTCGTCTCGGGCGGGTGGTCTCCCGTGGTTAACCTCTTGTCCCATCGGGGGGTCAAACCGGTCTGGAATGCCGAGCGGGCCTGTTTCCTCGCGCCCGCTTCTGAAGAACCGATCCTGGCGGCGGGAAGCGCGGCAGGCATCTGGGATCACGATGCCTGTGTTGATTCGGGCCGCACCGTCGCAAACGAAGCTATGCAGATGCTTCAGGATCCATCACACACCCCGACCGCCCCAACACCGGGGCGCTGGGAAGGGCCGATTGATCCGCTCTACGAGATCCGGGTGGCCGGTCAGAAACTCAAGTCCTTTGTCGATCCGCAACATGACGTCACCACCGATGATGTCCGCCTGGCGCATCACGAAGGCTACGTATCGGTCGAGCATCTCAAGCGCTACACCACACTGGGCATGGCAACTGACCAAGGCAAGATGGGGAACATTATCGGTATCGCCCTGATGGCGGAAGCCCTCGGCAAGGAGATTCCTGAGGTCGGCACCACTACATTTCGACCGCCTTACACGCCGATCAGCATCGGCGCCCTGAAGGGCAGAAACGTCGGGCCTCACTTCCGGCCGCTGCGCCGCACTCCGCTGCATGACTGGAACCTTGCGGCGGGCGGCACCATGACCATGGCTGGTCTGTGGCACCGGCCCTGGTTTTTTGCCGGCGATGGAGAAACGATCAGCGAGGCATATGTCCGGGAAGCGGAGACCGTCAGGCGTACGGTTGGCCTGTGTGATGTGACCTCGCTCGGAAAAATCGCGATCCAAGGTCCCGGCGCTACGGAACTGCTGAACCGCGTCTACAGCAACCCGTTTGCGAAACTGCCTATCGGCAAAACCCGCTACGGAATCATGCTGCGGGACGACGGGCTGGTGATGGATGACGGCACCACCTGGCGGCTTTCGGAGAACGAATACTTCATGACAACTACCACCGCGCATGCGGCAAAGGTCATGGCCTTTCTTGAGGAGCTCATCCAGACTCGCTGGACTGACCTTAAGGTCCATTTAACCTCCGTCTCGGAACAATGGGCTGGAGTCGCCGTTGCCGGCCCGCTCTCCCGGCAGGTGCTAGAAGCCTGCGTCGAGGAACCCGCCCTGGTCTCCGACGGCGAGCTTCCCTTTATGGGAGTGGTTGAAACTACCATGCGCGGCAATATCCCGGCACGTATCGCGCGAATCAGTTTTTCCGGAGAACGTGCTTTTGAGGTCTACGTCCCCTCGGATTTCGGACCCGCTATCATGCAGAATCTCTGGGACGTGGCACAGCCTTTGGACGGCTGTCTCTATGGCCTTGAGGCGCTTGGTGCGCTCAGGATAGAGAAAGGCCACGTCACCGGCGCTGAACTCGACGGAAGGGTCACCATTGATGACGCCGGCCTAGGCCGGATGGCGTCGGACAAAAAATCCTATATCGGCAGCACCCTTCGCCATCGCCCCGAACTTCAAAGGGAGAACCGCCCGACGCTCGTGGGAATCTTCCCGCGCGACCGGCGGGAGATCTTCAACGCCGGCGCTATTCTCTGTGCCGCCGATGAGGTTTCGGGCTACGGTGAAGGCTGGATCACCGCTGTCACCCACTCGCCCGCCCTGGGCCACTGGATCGGGCTTGGCTTTATCAAAGGCGGCTATGAAAAGTGGCACGAGCGTGACGTCATCTGCGCGGACCCTGTCCGCAAGGGCAATACGGCGGTCGAGATCGTCTCACCGCATATGTACGATCCTGAGGGAGAGCGGATGTATGGCTAAGCGGCAATCCGCATTGGCATCACGTTACCATCGGGGGCTGCATGGACGCCCCGGAGAACCTGGCGTCCTGCTACAAGAGATAGAGAACCTCGTCCTGCATCAGGTCGGGGCATGGCCGGATACCCTTACCGAGGTCGGCGTGACCGTTGCGCAGGCGATTGGCGCTACGCAGACACCGACGCCGGGTCGGGTCGTCTCCGGCCCAGGTGGAACCGCGTTGCGGGTTGAACCACTCAAATGGTGGCTGCTTGGCGCCGAACCCGAGTCACTTGACTCTGAGATGGGGGCAACACTCGATATCTCACATTCGCGTACCCGAATCCTTCTCTCAGGTCCCGAGGCGCGTGCCTGCCTCGGCCGCCTCCTCCCCATTGATCTTCGTCCAGACCACTTTCCAGTCGACCGGGTTGCGTCGGGTGGGATTCATCACGTCGGGGTAGCCTTGTGGCACAGCGAGGCAGGTTACGAACTCTTTCTTCCGCGGGGCTTTGCCCAGTCCCTATGGGAGATTCTCGTCGAAACAGCGGAACAGTTCGGCCTGGAGATCGTCTAGCCCGAACTCTTTAACCAGGTTCCACCTAACCCAGCACCGAGAAACTGCTGTCCGGATTGATCTGACGACGTCGCGACATGCCGGCGGTGTCGAGTTCAAAGTCGATATGGCTTAGCCCGAACTGGAAGGGCTCGCTATCGTGATCGTTTCCCGATTCACAGTAATCAATCAGGCCCGCCATCAGCCGTCCCGCGGCTGGCGCGTTCTTGAACTGGTTACCGCTTGTACCGCAGGCCATGTAGAACCCATCGATGGCCGACCGGTCATAAATGGGCAGCCAGTCTTCGGTCACATCATACAAATCCACAACCCCGCGCATCCGGCTCGGCAGTTTCAGCCCTCCCATCCGTTGCGCAAGCCGTAAGGCCTGAGTCGTTGCCTGATCTGAGAAGTCCCGGTTGAAGTCATCGGCGTCAACCCAGTCGTGGGGGTCACAGGGCGGGTCTTCGCTTCCTGCAAGGACATAGTTCCCCGTCTCGGGTCGACAATAAACGCCGATGTCGTTGTCAGAAACCACAAGACCGGCCTGTTCAAAGTCGAGGCCTTCGGGCGCCGGCACATGCGCCACCTCCTGACGCAGGGCGCGGGTCGTGATCCGCATATCCGAATCCGCGCCAGCGAGCTGGTTGATCTTTGATGAGTGCGGTCCGGCAACGTTCACCACGACGGGCGCTTCAATCACCGTGCCGTCACCCAGCACGACGCCTTTCACACGGCCTGCTTCCGAGGGGATCTGCCTAACCTCGCAGTTGAACAGAAACGTACAGCCTGCGGCCTGGGCCGCGGCCTGTATATTCTGCGATGCGAGTTGCGGGTCGCTGATGTATCCCGCGGTTGGGAAAAAGACACCCCCTGCTATCCGTCCCGCACCGGGCTCTCCAAACTCAGGATCATCCATGCGTTTGGCTGGCGCGTAGCACCGCAAGTCATAGCCCGGCAGACAGCTGGTGATCCTGTCCTCGTTCCACTCCTCAAAAGGGATTGAGAGTGTCCTAACGTGATCAAGAACTCTCTCAAGGTATCCATTGCCGTCGGTTTTCATGACCAGGCACCCGGTCTGATGAAACTTTGCCGCTGCCACGTCCCCGGGTGTATCGGGCCCCAGATATCCGGCCCAGTCTTCCCAGTCATGGTAGGCATCAAAGGCGAATGCCGTCCCTTCGAGTGTCGAATAATGCACCCTGATGATGGCGCAGGAGCTCGACGTAGAACCGTACCCAGCCACGGGTGCACGATCCACGCAAAGCGTACGCCGCCCGGATTTTGACAACTCAAGGGCGACAGCCGTCCCGATGATACCTGCGCCAATGACTACTGCATCTGCCGGCAAATGCTTGTTCATTACCCTTGTGGCACCTTTATCTCATCCTGCTGTCACTGCATCCCAAGCGATCCGTAGTGCTCAGTTGGCAATCGTTCCGAGTGTGGATATAACACCGGTCAGGTAGTGATGATATTTATAGTATCCAGCCGGCGTACCAAGATAACCGTCCACCTCCCAATTGTTATTCATCGTGATATCCATATAGGAGAAATTTTCGCTGTCGTATTTGGGGTCGTAGGCCCCGTGGGTATGATACGAGGCCGTTGCATAACCGGAAGGCACGTTCGTCGGCGACCCGATGTTCACCCGGTCCACAGTACCCTTGATCGGCTCTGTGGCGCTGAAGGTCCGGTCCGCATTCCGGTATACCCAACCGCCATATTCCAGGTTCTGGGCGACCGAGGTGGGATTGATCGCGTTCAGGACATTGCGGGCTGCTTCGTGCTGGCTCGAAAAACGAAGCTGGTCGTCCGTGTCGTCACTGCCGGAGGTAGCCACGAGGGCGATGCCGACAGCGCCTGCTGCGAGCAGCGCTGTCGTGGCGATTTCAGGCGCACTGCTGCCCCCCTCCTTCGCGGAAAGTGCCGTGCTTCGCGACCCGCTGTCAGTGATGTTGATGATCCAGCGCTGATAGGTGCCTTCGCCAAAGCGCGTACTGCGGCCGTCACGTAACTCCAGCCCCAGGTGCAGCCGGCGGCTGAGCGGCACCTGCCACCGAACGGCGCCGGCAGCGGTGCCTTTTGTCGCATGGGCATAACTCCCACTGAGGACACCCAAAGGCAGTCTGAACTGAATTCCAAGCGAGTGCGCAGCGACTGCATCCGGACGTTCCACACGGAAAAACTGAAGCGCAATCTGCTCCATCGTGGCGCCTGTGAACCAGCTGATCCTGTCGGACAACTCCGGGGATTCAACCTGCGACACACCGGCCGTGAACTGGATGCCGGTTTTGACAAAATCCAGAGCCGCACCGGTATACCGTGCGGGCCGCTGGTAGTCTGCGTGGAAGAGGCCTGCGTCTCGCTCTGTATAGGATAATCCGGGTGATAATGAGGGCAGTCCTTCGCCCTCTCCCCAAAATCCGCTCACGCTGAAACTCGACCCATGAATCCCCGAAAGCAACAGTTGCTGATCACCGGTGAAGCCGGCAATGGCCTGAACGCCAGGCCTCTCGAGTTTTGGTGCCATCTCAAGCCAGACAGGCGGGCCGGGTAAACCAGATGCCCCAAGAACTGGGATAATACTGCCGCAAAAAATCACGAGGCCCTTAATCAGGTCCTTCAAAAACAATCGAGGCACTGGCCGTTTCCCCAATAGCAAATACACGCAACAACAGGCTACCTGATGCCCGTTGCCTTGCGAACCGGATCGGAGCATGCGCGCGGATGGCACTGCGTCGTCGAATCCCGCATCATAACTGAACGATGAAAGGCAGGGAACTTCTTCTTGCGCTGTTTGTT
>CAYSMI010000070.1:0-7949 GCA_964432165.1 uncultured Acidiferrobacter sp. | reverse complement strand
GTGATTGCGGTCCCGATAGGGATGCCCAGCAGGGCCCGCCAGACCTGAAGTTGAAACTCGGTGCCATGTACCAGCACCTGCAAGGACTCTTTTGGAAGCGCCCCCGCTCCAGGGAAAATCTGCGAGATGATCTTTCCCGTTTCCCCGCTCGCCGGGTAAAAACGTGCCCCGGGCCATGTGGCTTTTAATGGTGCAAGGGCAGTCGCTTCGGCCCCTGAAATAAAGGATAACCAGCATATGCCGCGTTTTGTAATTCCGAGCAGGCAGTCGCCGAATGGACTGAGATGAATCCCGTAGCCGATGCTGAGGTTCTGTCCCTGGTCGCGGTACTCCGCCGGCGTCATGCTCTGGAAGGTCACAAAGAGATCGTGAAGGCGGCCAGGTCCCGACAGCCCGCTGTCGAGCGCCGAGCCCAATACGCTTTCCCCGCCGCGCAACTTCTGTTGCGCGTGACTCAACGTCAATGATTGCAGATATTTTTTAGGGCTGATCCCGACCCATCGCTTGAACAGCCGCTGAAAGTGGTGGGGACTCAGTCCGACTGCATCGGCCGTTTGCGAAAGCGTCGGCTGTTCGCGAAAGTGTGCCCGGAGAAAAGCCAGCGCTTTGGCCGCCCGCTCGTAATCAGAGTGTGGATGGTCCTTTGCTCCGGTCATGGTCACAGAGAATAGATTTCCTGCGGGTGCCATGCAACCCGATTCTTGCGGCCTTCTGAATGACCGAAAGCAACCCGCCTTTGATACACTCAGCAGGGAAAATGGCCAGGAAAAGCTAAGAGGCCATTGAGATATGAAACAACCATATACCCATTGATAGATCGGGATATTTCGGAGGCAGCATGGGGAGTGACTTTCCGGATCAAGCGCAGATTGTCATCATTGGCGGCGGTGTCGTGGGATGCAGTGTCGCCTACCACCTTGCCGAGTTAGGCGTGAGTGAGGTGGTACTGCTGGAACGCAAATCCCTCACCAGCGGTACCACCTGGCATGCAGCAGGATTGGTCGGACAGTTGCGGGCAACCCAGAATCTGACGCGACTCGCTCAGTACACCACGGATCTTTATGCCCAGCTCGAAGAACTTACCGGGCAGGCGACGGGATTTCGGCAGAACGGCTCTCTTAGCCTCGCGACGGATGAGGAACGGTTTGAAGAACTCAAGCGCGGGGCGTCGATGGCGAGTTGTTTTGGACTCGAGGTCGAGGTCGTCAGTCCGAAAGAGGCCCTGGACCTGTACCCGATTATGGCGACCGACGATCTTGTGGGCGCAGTGTTTCTCCCCCGCGACGGCCAAACCAACCCGACGGATACCACACAGGCATTGGCCCGGGGCGCGCGGGACAAGGGCGTGCGGATTATTGAAGGTGCCAGCGTTGAATCATTTGAGAAACAAGGAGGACAGATCAGCGCGGTGGTGACTAATCGTGGGCGAATCGCCTGCGAGACGGTAGTCAACTGTGGCGGAATGTGGGGACGGGAACTCGGGCAGATGGCCGGCGTCTCGGTCCCGCTGCACGCGGCAGAGCACTTTTATGTGGTCACGGAACCCATTCCTGATCTACCCAGAGACCTGCCCGTCGCGCGTGAGCCTTCAGCCTGTAATTACTACAAGGAAGATGCAGGCAAGATGATGGTGGGGATGTTTGAACCGGTCGCCAAGCCGTGGGGAATGGACGGCATCCCGGAGGATTTCGAGTTTGGGACGCTGCCAGAGGATGTCGAACATATAGAAGAGCAACTTAACAGCGCAATTGCCCGCATCCCGGTTCTTGGCGAAACCGGAATCAAGATTTTCTTTAACGGGCCGGAAAGTTTCACTCCCGATAACCGGTATTGGCTGGGGCCCTCGATTGAGGTTCCGAACTTTTTCATCGGCGCGGGCTTTAACTCCATCGGCATCCAATCAGCAGGTGGGGCGGGCAAAGTACTCGCGGAGTGGATTGTCAACGGGCATCCGCCGATGGATCTTTGGGACGTTGACGTCCGCCGGATGATGCCGTTTCAGGTAAACCGCCGGTACCTGCATGATCGAACAGTAGAGGCACTGGGCCTTCTCTACGCAATGCACTGGCCGTTTCGGCAACCCGAAAGCGCCCGCGGTGTGCGTACCTCTGTCCTGCACCAGCGGTTGACTGATCTTGGCGCATGTTTTGGCGAGACCGCCGGGTGGGAGCGGGCTAACTGGTTCGCTCCGGAAGGGGTTGAACCGGCCTATGAATACACTTACGGACGCCAGAACTGGTTCGACTGTTCGGCACAGGAGCACTGCGCGGTCCGTGAGAACGTCGGTGTCTTTGACATGAGTTCCTTCGGGAAGTATCTCGTGCAGGGGCGGGGTGCCTGCCAGTTAATGGAACGGGTGAGCGCGAACCGTATGGATGTGGAACCCGGGCGGGTGGTTTATACCCAGTGGCTGAACGACGATGGAGGAATCGAAGCCGACCTTACGGTCACCCGGCTCAGTGAGCAGGAATATCTCGTGGTGACGGCAGCCGCATCCCAGACCCGGGATCTTCACTGGTTGCGAAGCAGTATTCGCCCTGATGAGCATGTTTTTGTAACCGACGTGACCAGCGCTTATAGCGTTCTGAGCGTCATGGGTCCGAGATCCAGGGAACTCCTGCAGAAGATAACCCCGGCGCAACTATCGAACGAGGCATTTCCCTTTGGCACCTCCCAGGAGGTCGAAATGGGTTATGCGCTCGTCAGGGCCACCCGGATCTCTTATGTCGGCGAGCTGGGCTGGGAAATCTATGTCCCCGCCGAGTTCGCGCTCGGGGTATTCGACCGCCTTGTCGATGCCGGGCAGGCATCTCAGCTTCAGCCCGCGGGCCTGCATGCCCTTAACAGTTTGAGAATTGAAAAGGCATACCGCCACTGGGGCCATGACATCGGGCCGGATGACAATCCTTTTCAGGCAGGACTCGGTTTTGCGGTCGACCTCGATAAGCCTGGCGGTTTCAGAGGCCGTGAGGCTTTGCTGCGCGCGGCCGAGGCGCCGCTCAAACGCCGGTTGGTCCAGTTTCTTCTGGAGGACCCGATGCCCATGCTTTATCACGAAGAGCCCATATGGCGCGACGGCGTGCGGGTCGGCCGAACCACGTCCGGGATGTATGGGCATTCACTGGGCGGCTGTGTGGGTCTGGGTTATGTTGAAAGTGATGAGGCGATCGACCGTGCTTTTATCTCGGAAGGGAAATGGGAGATTGAGGTTGCGGGCGAGCGATTTGGTGCAACGGCGAGTCTTTCGCCGATGTACGATCCCCGCGCCGAGCGGGTGAAGTCCTGACATGTCCGGCACTGAAAAGCTGTATCAGGACGATCCGTATCTTCGGGAATGCACCGCGAGGGTAACGGCTGTAACGGATCAAGCCGTCATCCTCGATCGGAGTGTCTTTTACTGTCAAGGCGGCGGTCAGCCGGGGGATACCGGGGAGTTCGTGCTGGCGGACGGACGTTCGGTGAAAGTTGCTGATACCGTCGCGCAGGCCGAAACGGGGGAACAGCTGCATATGATCGCTGAGGGGGAGGCACCGCCCGAAGTCGGGGAAGAAGTGCTTGCCCGTATCGACTGGGACAGGCGCTACCGATTTATGCGGATGCACAGCTGCATGCATATGCTCTGCGCCGTCATTGATGCACCCGTTACCGGGGGCTCCGTGAGTGATAGCCGTGCCCGGCTGGATTTTGATCTCCCGGACCCGGTCGACAAGGCCGAAGTCACCGAGGCGCTGAACGAGATGATTCGACGGGACCGGCCGAGACACTTTCGATGGATTACGGATACCGAAATGGAAGCCCAGCCCGAACTGGTTCGGACCATGTCGGTCAGCCCGCCAAGCGGTCAGGGAAGGGTGCGTCTGGTTGAATTTGAGGGGATCGATCTGCAGCCGTGCGGTGGAACCCATGTTGCGCGATCGGGGGAAATCGGCGAGGTACGTGTGTCCAAGATCGAGAAAAAGGGGAAACAGAACCGCCGGGTCATTGTGGAGTTTGCCTGACGGCAATAATCAGTGCCGACGATAGAACTGGCTTGCAACCGTGTTCAGATGTTGGAATCCGGGACGGCGTTTTTCTTTTCGGTAATGAAGTCACGCAGCCCCTCGTCGACACCTTCGTCTATCGCTGGCGGTTCGTAATCTGCCAGCATACGTTTCCAGGTCACGTTGGCGCGTTGTGCAGCGTCGAGAGCACCTTCTGCCTGCCACTGCTCAAAGCTGTTGCTGTCGGCCGTCGTGGATCGGTAGAACGCGGTTTCAAAGTTCGCCTGGGTATGTGCGCACCCAAGAAAATGACTGCCAGGTCCTACGTCGGCCAGCGCATCCATCGCCTGAGCGTTAATCGAGTCATCGACCCCGGCCAGAAACACCTCAATCATCCCGGCCTGGTCCGCATCCAGAATGAACTTCTCGTAACCCATGGCGAGCCCGCCCTCGAGCCAGCCGGCGGTGTGCAGCATGAAATTGACTCCCGCCAGCATGGCGCTCTGCAGCGTGTTGGCGGATTCATAGGCTGCCTGGGCATCCGGGAGTTTCGAAGCGCATAGTCCCCCACCGCTGCGGAAGGGAACGCCCAGACGCCGCGCCAGGGCCGCGCAGATAAAGATCACCATGCTCGGCTCAGGTGTGCCGAATGTGGGCGCTCCCGACTGCATCGAAACGGCACTGGAGAAGGTTCCGAAAATGACGGGCGCACCCGGTCTTACCAGCTGGGTAAAACAGATACCGGCCATCGCTTCTGCGAGAATCTGGGTGCAGGTCCCGACGACCGTCACCGGAGACATTGCACCGGCGAGTATGAAAGGAGAAATGACAGTCGCCTGATTGTTTTGCGCATACACCCGGGCCGCCCCCAGCATGGTCGCGTCGAAGGTCATCGGAGAGTTGGCATTGATGAGACTCGTGACCACGCAGTTCTGATCTACAAAGTCTGCGCCGAATACGATCTTCGCCATATCCACCGTATCCTGGGCCCGTGAAGGCTCGGTGACGGATCCCATGAAGGGTTTATCAGAGAGCCTGAGATGGCTATAGACCATGTCGAGATGCCGCTTGTTGACCGGAATATCAACCGGTTCGCAGACGGTTCCCCCGGAATGATGCAGTGAGGGACTGAGGTAGGCCAGTCGGACGAAATTTTCAAAGTCCGCGAGCGTGGCGTAACGCCGGCCCTGGTCGAGGTCGTGAACAAAAGGCGGACCATACGCAGGAACAAGCACACAGTGGTTACCACCGATGCGGACATTTCGGTCCGGATTACGGGCAAACTGGGTGTATTCAGCGGGGGTACTCTGTCCGATGATCTTGCGGCACATGCCGCGGGGGAATCTGACCCGTTCACCATCGATGTTTGCCCCTGCCTCGCGAAACAGCGCCAACGCCTCGGGATCGTCCCGGAAATCAATACCGATCTCCTCAAGAAGGGTCTCCGCGTTGTTTTCGATCAGGACCAGCAGTTCTTCGCTCGCCATTTCGTATGGCGGAACCCGCCGGGTAATGTACGGAATGCCGGAGCGGAGCGAGTTGGTCCGCTTTGCCCGTTTCTCGGAGCGGGCACTGCCTCTGGAACGACGCCTTTCCTGACTCATGGGTTTCTACCGATTTTCATCAAGCCAATTATCAAGTCCGTCTGTGAAGACAGGTGCTAGTAGAGCGACACTCAAATAGCCCCAATCGTCAGAGGGGCCGGACGGCGTGAACCTGGAGTCAGTGAGGGCGGTCCAGCGCACAAATCCGGCGCATTCGGAGTGGTTGTCTGTCGAAGGACCATAGACTCCGTGACGCACCGAAAATACAATACGCGATCCTGCACGCATTGCCGGTAAGGCCATCCAAGGGCGGCACCCACATCGGCAGGTGTAGCAGGTGTATTTGCAACAATAACCACGAGATGCCAAAGCATGAAAGTACTCGTCCCAATTAAGCGCGTGATCGATGCCAATATCAAGGTGCGCGTCAAAGCCGACCACAGTGGGGTCGAGCTGAACAATGTCAAAATGGCAATGAATCCTTTCTGCGAGATCGCAGTGGAAGAGGCGATCCGACTGCGCGAGGCGGGCACCGCAGAGGAGGTGATCATCGTCGCGGTAGGGCCCAGCCAAAGCCAGGAAACCTTGCGTACCGGGCTGGCGATGGGTGCGGACCGTGCAATTCTGGTGGAAACGGACCCTATTCCGGAGCCGCTGGCGATCGCAAAACTGCTGAAAGCGGTCGCCGAGAAGGAAAACCCGGGAATAATCATTCTTGGGAAGCAGGCCATTGACGGCGATAACAACCAGACCGGTCAAATGCTTGCGGGTCTGCTCAACTGGTCGATCGGTTCGTTTGTTTCGAAGTTGGATGCCACGGGCGCGTCGGTCAAGGTCACCCGGGAGGTGGATGGCGGCCTTGAGAATATCGAACTCGCCGCCCCGGCTGTGATCACCGTCGATTTGCGCCTGAACGAACCCCGTTATGCTTCGCTGCCCAATATTATGAAGGCCAAGAAAAAGCCGCTCGACACACACACGCCCGAAGAGCTCGGCGTCGATGTCAGCCCGCGGCTTGAAGTGCTGCAGGTGGTCGAGCCACCGGCGCGCGCAGCCGGTGTTCTGGTCAATAGTGCTGAGGAACTTGTGGATAAACTTAGAAACGAGGCAAAGGTCATCTGATGAGTATTTTGGTTATTGGAGAACACGATAACTCCAGTCTTCGCCCTTCGACCTTGAATGTGGTCACTGCGGCCAAAGCACTGGGTGACTCCATTGACGTCCTGATCGCTGGCAGCGAGTGCCAGGGTGCCGCGCAGGAGGCAGCGACGATCACGGGCATCCAGCGGGTTCTTGTCGCAGACGAGCCAGCGCTTGCCGATGGCCTTGCGGAAAATCTCGCACCACTGATCCAGTCTCTGGCGCAGAACTATACGCACGTGCTGGCGCCGGCCACGACCTACGGGAAGAATCTCCTTCCGCGCGCAGCGGCATTGCTTGATGTTCAGCAGGTCTCGGACATCAGCGGCATCGAGAGCGGGGATACCTTCGTTCGCCCCATTTACGCGGGTAACGCAATGGCCACCGTCCGCTCAGGTGACGCTTTGAAACTCATTACCGTGCGGACCACCGCTTTCGAACCGGCAGAGCAGACAGGGTCGGCGCCGGTGGAGCCGGTTTCAGGAGGCGTTGATGCTCAACTGTCGACGTTTGCCGGCGAGGAACTCACGCGCTCGGAACGCCCGGAACTGACCACGGCAGATATCATTGTCTCTGGCGGTCGGGGCATGCAGAGTTCGGAGAACTTTGCGATGCTCGAAGCGCTCGCGGACAAGCTCGGAGCGGCTGTGGGCGCCTCGCGAGCGGCGGTCGACGCGGGCTACGTGCCGAACGACTATCAGGTGGGGCAGACCGGTAAGGTTGTGGCCCCGAGTGTCTATATCGCGGTGGGCATTTCCGGAGCGATTCAGCACCTCGCGGGCATGAAGGACTCCAAGGTGATTGTCGCGATTAACAAAGACGAAGAAGCGCCCATTTTCCAGGTGGCGGATTACGGCTGGGTGGCTGACCTGTTTGAAGCCATACCCGAGTTGGATAAGGCACTGGAAACGCCCGCTACGTAAGATGAGTGCGCCCCGGCCGCGCCGGGGCGCGTACCATCGAACCGGCTCTGTTGTCGAGCCTCACGTTGATGCGCAATACTTCCCTGTATCGGACGCACGTTTCTCAATGGCGCAGTGAGTATCCCGGGAACGGTCCGTTTGTTCCGTGAACGAGATCACAGAAGCGCGAAACGTAAACGTTATCGGGGGTCGAGATCCTCGAGCCCAAGGACCGGCAGGATTTCCCCAGCGCTTGAGACGACGTGGTCCGCCCCCCATGTCTTGGCGTCTTGCGGGACACCATAGCCCCAGGTAACCGCGGCGGTTAATGTCTTAGCCGCTTTCCCGGCAACGACATCCCGGCGGTCATCCCCGATGAATAT
>CAYSMI010000069.1:0-7992 GCA_964432165.1 uncultured Acidiferrobacter sp. | reverse complement strand
CGTCCGACAACCGGTATCTCGCCGGCACGAATCCGCACCAGATGACCTCCACCGGTGATCAGCATCAGTTCATCATCGCTGTCGACTTCCTTGGCGCCGACCACGCGGCCGTTCCGGCCATTTACCTTGATAGCAATCACGCCCTGACCGCCCCGGTTCTTGACCGGAAAATCCGAGAATCCGGTCCGCTTTCCATATCCGTTTTCCGTAGCCACCAGAACCTTGCCGCCCTGCTCGCCAGCGGTACAAATCAGCATTGCAATGACTGACTGGTCGGCTTTGAGATTGAGTCCCCGAACACCGCGGGCACTTCGGCCCATGGGCCTGACCTGATCCTCGGAAAAACGGATGGCTTTACCGGCAGAACTGAAAAGCAGGATATCCGAGTCACCGTCAGTGAGGCTCACCTCAACCAGTTCATCGTCATCCACCAGATTTACGGCGATCAGACCGACCGATCGCGGCCGGGCGAAGCTCTCCAAAAGGCATTTTTTAATGACGCCGCTACGCGTCACCATACAGACGTATTGGCCCGTATTCTGTCCGTTCAATGGCAGCACGGCAGTAACCCGTTCGCCTTCTCCAAGCGGAAGCAGGTTGACTAGCGGCTTGCCCCGCGCCTGCCGGCCCGCGTGGGGCAGTTGGTAAACCTTCAGCCAGTACACCTTCCCGAGGTTTGAAAAACACATGACGGTATCGTGGGTATTCGCGACAAACACGGTTTTCACGAAGTCCTCTTCTTTGGTCCGGGTTGCAACCCGGCCCTTGCCGCCACGCCGCTGGGCCTGATAATCAGTAACTGGCTGAGACTTCGCGTACCCCTCATGAGACAGGGTAACCACCATATCCTCAGGCGTAATCAAATCTTCGTTTTCAAGGTCTTCATGGCGATCGATGATCTCGGTACGGCGAGCATCGCCATACTGGTCCCGGATATCGACCAGTTCGTCGCGAATAACCTGCATCAGTCGATCGGGATCTCCGAGGATCCGAAGATACTCCCGGATACGGTCCAACACCTCCAGGTGTTCGGTACGGATTTTCTCCTGTTCCAGCCCGGTCAGGCGGTGCAGACGAAGATCCAGAATCGCCTGTGCCTGGGTTCCTGACAGCCGATAACCGTCAGGGCTCGGGCCACAGCCAAGCTCCGTCTCACCCAATGCCCCCTCTTCCAGATCGGACGCCTCCAGCATCTGGGTGACCACGGCCGATTCCCACGCCTGACCCAGTAGCCCTGCCCGCGCTTCGGCCGGGTTCGCAGCCTTCTTGATCAGCGCAATAACCGGGTCGATATTGGCCAATGCGACCGCGAGCCCCTCGAGCAGATGCGCCCGGGCACGAGCCTTTTTCAAATTGAAGAGGGTCCTGCGGGTCACGACCTCCCTGCGGTGACGGATAAAGTCTTCGAGAAGCTCCACAAGCGTAAAGAGGCGTGGCTGGTTACTGCGCAGCGCAACCAGATTGATGCCGAACACCGTCTGCATCTGAGTATGCTGGTAGAGGTTGTTAAGAATGACCTCGGGGTTTTCGCCTTTTTTGAGTTCAATCACCACACGCATTCCTGACTTATCCGATTCATCGCGAAGTCCGGAAATGCCCTCCAGTTTTTTATCGCGGACAAGCTCCGCTATCTTTTCGAGCAGCCGGGCCTTGTTCACCTGATACGGAAGCTCTGTCGCGACCAGCGCTTCACGTTCGCTTCTCGAAAGCGTCTCAACGACTACCCGGGCACGGATGTGAACCCGTCCCCTCCCGTGCTGATAGGCATCCCGGATGCCGCGGCTACCATTGATGATCCCGCTGGTTGGGAAGTCCGGGCCGGGCATGATGCTCAGCAACTGATCGAGCCCAACCTCAGGGTTGTCGATCATGGCGAGACAGGCGTTGATCGCCTCGGTGAGATTGTGCGGTGGAATGTTGGTCGCCATACCGACCGCGATTCCCGCAGATCCGTTCACCAGAAGATTCGGGAAACGCGCCGGGAGTACTGCAGGCTGCTGCTCAGTTTCATCGTAGTTCGGGATGAAATCGACCGTCTCACGATCGAGATCGTTGAGCAGTTCGTGGGCGATCCGGTCCAGCCGGATCTCGGTGTACCGCATGGCGGCAGGGGCATCACCGTCAACGGAACCGAAGTTACCCTGACCATCAACAAGGGGGTAGCGCAGAGAAAAGGGCTGGGCCAACCGTACGATCGCATCATACACGGCGGTATCTCCGTGCGGATGATACTTGCCGATCACGTCGCCCACGACGCGGGCCGATTTCTTGTAGGGCTTATTCCAGTCGTTGCCAAGCACCGACATGGCGTAGAGGACCCGTCTATGTACCGGCTTCAGCCCGTCGCGCACATCTGGAAGCGCACGGCCAACGATTACACTCATCGCGTAATCGAGGTAGGACTGACGCATCTCCTGCTCGAGATTGGCGGGAAGCGTTTCCTTGGCTATCTCATCCATAAGGGCTCCGCTGCCCCGCCAGGAGCGGGTCAAAGGCAATGTGAAAGAAGACGCACCCGGCCGAAATGCAGGCGCGAAAACAGGTTTCTTAGCCTGCGAATTTTACCATGTCCGGGACTGGCTCCGCACCGTTTCAGCCCTCAAAAAAGGGGCTGATCGGACTGGCCCAGCGGCGCTTGCGGCGAGACTCAGGAAACTCCGAAATTCGTCAGTGACGCGCCCACAAAATCTATCACTTGGCCGATCCACGGCGTTATCACGAGCAGCAAAACCGCGTTGCCGCTCAACGCCCAGATCATGCTGCGCCGGTATCCGTGCGCTGAAACCTTGAGTGCCCCCGTTTCGGGATCGTCAAAGTACATGAGCTTGACTATCCTCAGATAATAAAAGGCACCAATCACTGCAAGGACCACCGCGGCAATTACGACCTCAACGAACCCTGCATCAAGGGCAGCCTGGAGCACCAGGAGTTTGGCAAAAAACCCGGCTGTAGGCGGTATACCCGCGAGAGAGAACATGACGATCAGCATCAACAGGGCCAACCAGGGATTACGCTGGTTAAGTCCCCGGAAATCATCGAGGGCGTCCGACTCGAACCCAGGCCGAGTCAGCGCCAGAACAATGCCGAACACGGCGAGCGTGGTCACCATATAGACGACGGAATACATCATCGCCGCCGAGTATCCCGCAGCGGTCCCCGAGAAGAATCCCAGCAACAGGAAACCCATATTTGAAATTGTTGAGTAAGCCAGCATCCGTTTGATACTGGTCTGCGCGATCGCCACCACGTTACCGAGTGCGATTGACAGCACGGCTGCAATGGCCAGCATATCCTGCCAGACCTCGATCCAGCCTCCGAGCCCGGAAGAAAGCAGGCGCAGCAGGATGGCGAAAGCCGCTAACTTCGGGACCGCGGAAAGATAAAGCGTCGTAGACGTCGCTGAACCGTCATAAACGTC
The DNA here is from genome assembly GCA_964432165.1 of uncultured Acidiferrobacter sp. Classification (GTDB taxonomy): domain Bacteria; phylum Pseudomonadota; class Gammaproteobacteria; order Arenicellales; family UBA868; genus UBA868. The sequence goes on along the minus strand of CAYSMI010000069.1, from coordinate 4,574 downwards.
GGGTACCCACATATGAAAGGGAACCGCGCCGAGTTTAAAGAGCAACCCGGCAACAATCATCGCGATTGCCAGCATCAGGGGAAGACTGTCAGATGTCAGTGCACCGGATGCATCCGACACGCCGTCAAGAGATAAAGAACCCGTCAAACCGTACAGCAGCGACATCCCATACAGCAACACCCCGGATGCGAGCGCACCAAGGATGAAATATTTCATGGCCGCTTCTGCCGCACGTACCGAGTCACGCTGCATCGCGATCATCCCGTAAAGGCATAATGCCAGCAGCTCGATGCCGACATATAGCGTCAGCAGGTGAGCCGCTCCAATCATGGTCATCATGCCAACCGTGCCGAAAAGCGAAAGGACAAGATATTCCCCCCGCCAGAGATCGCGTTCCTGCGCATAGTCGCGGGCATAAAACAGCACCCCAGCCGTACCCAGGCAGGTGCCCGCTTTCAGGACATCGGCCACACCGTCCCGGATCACCAGGCCATTCAGCGCAAGCTGTGGCGGGTCAAAAAGTCCCACCAAAGACAACAGCGCCCCAACCATGAGTGTGGTGAGTGTCAGAGGGTACGACAACGCACATGGCCTCGCGGAACGAAAATACAGATCCACCAGCAGCACCAGACACGCCAGCGTTGCAACGGCAATCTCGGGTGCTATTGCCCAGAGCTTAAGTGAGGTCAAGGTCATCACAATTTCGACACCGCCACATGCGTCAGCAGACGGTCTACGCTCGCGTCCATCACCTCGAGCAGTGGCGCCGGCCAGACGCCGATGATCAGAACGCCCGATGCAATGATCATCAGAACCGCAAACTCACGCCGGTCAAGATCTTTGAGCTTAGCCACCTGCGGATTTTTGATGGGTCCAAAAACAACCCGCTTCACCATCCACAGGGTATAGGCCGCGCCCACGACCAGTGTCAGCGCTGCAATTGCCGCATACCATCCATTCACTGAAAACGTTCCGAGGATGACCAGAAATTCCCCAACGAATCCAGAGGTGCCGGGCAAGCCGGCGTTGGCCATGGCAAAAAAGACGATGAAAAAGGCAAACACGGGCATCACCTTAATCACCCCGCCGTAAGTCGCAATCTCCCTGGAATGAAGCCGATCGTAAAGCACCCCGACGCAAAGAAACAGTGCGCCTGAAACGAAGCCATGTGAGATCATTTGAACGATGGCACCCTCCATCGCCCGCGTTTCAAAAACAAAAAATCCCAAGGTGACGAATCCCATGTGTGAGATCGACGAGTAGGCGATCAGCTTTTTCATGTCCTGCTGCACCAGAGCCACCAGCGCGATATAGACCACCGCCAGCAAAGACAGGCCGATGATGATCGGTGCAATCTGGTGTGCAGCGTCAGGCGCTATCGGCAAAGCCAGCCGAAGGAACCCATATGCCCCCATCTTCAGCGTGATTGCCGCGAGAATCACCGAGCCGCCGGTGGGCGCCTCGACGTGCGCATCCGGCAGCCAGGTATGAACCGGCACCATCGGAATCTTGACCGCAAACGCGGCAAAGAACGCCAGGAACACCAGCGTCTGCACTCCGGCAGAGAGCGGCAACTGATGGAAGACCATTAAATCGAATGAGCCCCCGGAGGCACGATACAGATAAAGTAGTGCTACCAGCATCAGTAGCGAGCCCAGCAAGGTATACAGAAAAAACTTGATCGCCGCGTAAACCCGGTTTGGACCACCCCAGACACCGATGATGAGGAACATCGGAATCAGCATTGCCTCCCAGAAGAGGTAAAACAAAATTCCATCCAGTGCGCAAAACACGCCGATCATCAGACCTTCCATGATCAGGAATGCTGCAAAATATTGGGCAACCCGGTCTCGAATGACCTGCCACCCGGCCATCACCACGACCACGGTCAGCAAAGTCGTCAGCAGTACCAGGGGAACGGAGATCCCATCCACACCGAGGAGGTATTCGATCTGAAAACGTCCGATCCACGGGAGCCGCTCGACGAACTGCATATCAGCACTGGTCCGGTCGAACCTTGACCACAGCGGTATGCTGAGCAGGAAGGTGGCCACCGAAAAACCCAACGCCGCCCACCGGGCGGTATTGGTCCTGCGGTCATTTCCGGCTACCAGAACCAGGATCCCGCCAGCAACAGGAAACCAGATCAATACGGACAGAAGGTGGTGGTCTAACAGGGTCACCAGAAAGCCTCTAGCGGAAGAGAATCCATGACATCAGGCCGACAAGTCCAATAATCATTGCAAAGGCATAGTGATAGACGAGGCCGCTTTGGATCCGACGCACCAAACCCGCGCTTCGGGCAACAACCGACGCTGTTCCGTTTACCATCCAACCGTCGATCAGACGCCGGTCTCCCCACTCCCAGAGCAAGTGACCGAGTCCTGTCGCGCCATCCGCGAATACCCGCTGATAGAACTCGTCAAATCCGTACTTTCTCATCAGCAGGCCGTATAGCGCGGACCACCGCTCAGCGGCCTTAACCGGGAGCTCGGGCTTTAAGGAATAGCACACCCAGGCCGCAACGATTCCGACGACTGCAAGCCAGAACGGCCAGGCAAAAGGGGCATGCGCGAGCATGCCCGCCGCAGTCATATCGATTCCTTCTGGGTTTGAGCCCGCAACAACACTGTTGCCAAAGAGACTGCCGTCCAGTACTGGGTTTACCAGCATGAGCCCTGCCAGCAGGGACGGCACCGCAAGTGCAACCAGGGGAACGGTAACGACCCACGGCGATTCATGGAGGTGGGAACGGGTCTTTGTATCCATACGCTCCTCGCCATGGAACGCCATGAATACCAGCCGGAATGAATAAAAGGCCGTAAGCACGACCCCGATCAGGACCGCGATATATGCAAAACCCGCCCCCGGGGTCGCGGAATGATGGACTGCCTCAATGATTGCATCCTTGGAAAAGAAGCCCGCAAACGGCGGAATTCCGGCAAGCGCAAGACTGCCGATCACGCAAGTCACGTACGTCACCGGCATCAATTTACGCAGACCTCCCATGCGCCGCATATCCTGCTCGTGGTGCATCGCAATGATCACTGAGCCGGCCGCCAGAAAGAGCAGCGCCTTAAAGAAGGCGTGCGTGGCGAGATGGAAAATCGCCACCGAATAGGCCGACGCACCGAGCGCAACCGTCATATAACCGAGCTGAGACAGCGTCGAGTACGCTACAACTCTCTTGATATCGGTCTGGACCAGCGCGACAAATGCCATGAGCAATGCCGTCAGTGCGCCGATCACCAGCACCACGGCCAAGGCTGTGGTGGATAACTCAAACAGCGGCGACATCCGGGCCACAAGGAAAATCCCTGCTGTCACCATGGTGGCCGCATGGATCAGGGCTGAGATGGGTGTGGGCCCCTCCATGGAATCCGGGAGCCAGACATGCAACGGAACCTGAGCCGACTTGCCCATTGCGCCGACAAATAACAACAGGCAGATAAGCGTCATCCAATGCCACTCGTAATCCAACGGCCCGCTCACTGTGGCGTCAGCAAACGAGGGTGCCGCATCGAAAACACTTTGGTAGTCGAGGGTGCCAAAGAGCGCAAGCACCGCCCCGATGCCTAGAATGAATCCAAAATCTCCAACTCGGTTGACCAGGAACGCTTTCAGATTGGCACGGATCGCACTCTCCCGCTCGTACCAGAATCCAATCAGCAGGTAGGAGACCAGTCCCACCCCTTCCCACCCGAAAAACAGTTGCAGGAAATTATTGGACATCACCAGCATCAGCATCGCGAACGTGAAAAGTGCGATATACCCGAAAAACCGGGTGTAGCCCGGATCATCAGCCATGTAGCCGATCGTATAAATGTGCACCATCAGCGAGACAAATGTCACGACCACCATCATCACCGCGGACAGCGGATCAATCAGGAACCCAATCTCAAAACGTGTTGCACCGCTGACGGCCCAGGTATAGACCGGGCCATTAAACTGGTTCCCTGAAAATACGTCCCAGGCGACCACGCACGACAGGATAAACGCGAGCCCCACGCCGCCAATGGCAGACCGGTGTGCATTGACCCGCCCTATCCGCGATCCCAAAAAGCCCGCAAGCAGTGCTGCCGCCAAACAGGACAAGGGAATGAGCAAATAGAGCAGTTCGCGACTCATCTTTTTTCTTCCTTAACTTCCGTCTCGTCCTCGTCAGCCTTTGAGCCGATCCAGGTCCTGCACGTTGATTGACCGGCGGGTTCTGAACAGCACGATCAGGATGGCGAGCCCAATCGCCGCCTCGGCAGCCGCCACGGTCAGGACAAAGAACACAAAGACCTGGCCTGAAAGATCCTGCAGATAATGCGAGAAGGCGACGAAATTCATATTGGCTGCCAGCAGAAGCAGTTCTATCGCCATCAGAATAATCACAAGGTTTTTGCGGTTCAGGAAGATCCCAACGACACTGACTGCGAAAAGCAGCGCACCCACGATGAGGTAATGAGAGAGTGGAATCACAGATCCCCTCCCGGGCGTCGAGGCATCCGCACGATCCGGATTCGATCTTCTTTTCTGACCTTGACCTGTTCTTCGGGAGCCTGGTATCGGGTCTCGGGCCGCCGGCG
>CAYSMI010000068.1:1950-8123 GCA_964432165.1 uncultured Acidiferrobacter sp. | reverse complement strand
AACTTGAAGGCTACGGCCTTGATGTTGGCTGCAACGCCGACATGGTGGTTCTGCAGGCTAAGGACCCCACCGAGGCTATCCGACTGAGGGCCAACCGGCTTTTTGTTGTCCGCCGGGGTGAGATCATCAGCAGGACGGCGCCGTCGGTCAGTGAGGTGAGTTTTATGGGGGAAGACGCTCTGACGAGTTTCTCTGTCAGCGAACTTCCCTAAGAAGCGCGATCTCAGGCTTTTTGGGCCTCACAAAAACGCACGATCGCCCGCTCAAGGCGCTCAAGCCCTTCGGTGATGTCTGCTTCCGGGATAATGAGAGAAGGCGCCAGACGCAGCACGCTAGCACCGGCAACCAGCACGAAAACACCTTCGTCCTGTGCGGCATGCATGAGATCCCGGGCCTTTCCTTGCCAGGGCTCATTGAGCACACAGCCGATCAGAAGCCCCATCCCCCGGATCTCTCCGAAGAGGTCGTACTTATCGCCCAGCGTTCGAAGGGCGCTCTCAAACCGCTGTCGGCGCTCAGACACGCCCTCAAGAACAGCGTCGCTGCTGACGATATCAAGCACGGCGTTCGCCACCGCACAGCCCATCGGGTTGCCACCCCAGGTGCTGCCGTGGGTGCCGACCTTCAGGGAGTCAGCCACGTCTGCCCTGGCTAAAGTGGCTGCCACCGGAAAGCCGCCTCCCAACCCTTTGGCGGTGGTCAGGATATCGGGAATGACATCGAACGCCTGGTAAGCGTACAGCGCCCCCACCCGCCCGACACCCGTCTGAACCTCATCGAGAATCATCAAGGCGTGGTGTTCATCACAGAGCCGACGGATCGCCTGCAGAAATGGCTTATCCGCGGCGATCACGCCGCCTTCTCCCTGAACCGGCTCCACGATTACGGCACAAACGTCCTCGCCGAAGGCCTTGCCAAGCGCTTCGATGTCGTTAAAGGGGAGATGATCTATCGCACCCGGTAACGGCCCGAAACCCTCCCGGTAATTCGCCTGACCCCCGGCCGTCACGGTAAACAATGTCCGGCCATGGAAGGCATTGTCGAAGGCCAGGATCCGGTCTTTTTCCTTGCCATGGTGATCAAACGCATAACGCCGAGCAAGTTTCAGCGCCGCCTCGTTGGCTTCGCCGCCGGAATTACAAAAGAAGACCCTTTCGGCAAAAGTCAGTTCCACGAGCCGGCGGGCGAGCTTGAGGGCAGGCTCTGTCGCCAGCACGTTGGAGGTATGCCAAAGACGCCCAGCCTGGTCAGTGAGCGCCGCGACGAGATCAGGGTGCGCATGACCGAGGGAGTTGACCGCGATGCCGCCCGCAAAATCGATATACTCACGCCCTTCCTGATCCCACATCCGGGATCCGGCACCCCGGACTGGAATCATCGACGCCGGAGCATAGTTCGGCATCATGTAACTGTCGTACCACTCGCGCTGCACTGTTGACATCTTTTGACCTGAGGTTTAGGCGATAATTGCAGTGCGAAATTCTAGCGACCTTGGCTCAAAATAACATCCCGGAGCCGCTCGACGATACCTTTCAGGATTGTTAGAGTCCGCCGGTCAACCGGCTTTATTTGCATGAAAGATCCTCAAGACACCAAGTCCCAGCGCGACGCAACCCGCGCGATCACCAAGGGCCGCACCTCGGCCGAGCATCACGGTGTAGTCAATACGCCGGTATATCACGCCTCGACCATTCTCCACCCTGATGTCGACGCCTTTGAAAAGCGCCACGACCCAAATGCAAACCGGCGGAAAGTAATCTATGGATTGCTGGGGACCCCAACAACTTTTGACCTTGAGGAGGTCCTTGCCGATCTTGAAGGCGGCCATGATGCCGTCCTGGTGCCGTCGGGGCTTGCCTCGATCAGCGTCGCCCTGCTCTCTTTTTTGCGCCCGGGGGATCATCTGCTGGTGGCCGACACGGTATACCCGCCGACGCGCTCGTTCTGCGACCAACATCTTGCGCGGTTCGATATCACCGTGGACTACTACGATCCGCTCGTGGGAGGTGAGATTGAATCCCTGATTCAGCCTGCGACCCGGGTAATTTTTATGGAGTCCCCCGGGTCCTTCACCTTTGAAGTCCAGGACATCCCGGCTATCACCGAGGTGGCCCGTAAACGCGGCATTACGACGATCCTGGATAACACTTGGAGTACTCCGCTTTTTTTCAAGTCTTTCAGTCACGGTGTGGATGTGTCGGTACACGCCGCCACCAAATACCTGTCGGGACATAGCGATGTGGTGATGGGGACGATCATCTGCGCGGAACACGCCTGGGACAACGTCAGGCGGACCCACCGGCACCTTGGGCAGTGTGTCGGTCCTGATGATGCCTATGTCACCCTGCGCAGTATCCGTAATCTTTCCACCCGGCTGAACGCCCACCATAAGCAGGGCTTGGCGTTGGCCGAGTGGCTCGCGCAGCGCGATGAAGTTGCGAAGGTGCTGCATCCAGGACTGTCCGAGCATCCGGGGCATGCCGTGTGGCAGCGGGATTATCTCGGTGCGTGCGGCTTATTCAGTATCGTACTGCATCCCAAGTCCCGCGAAGCGGTTCTGGCGATGGTTAACGGCATGGAGCTCTTTCGCATCGGCGCAAGCTGGGGAGGCTTCGAGAGTCTGATGATCCCGGTTTACCCGGAACAGTACCGGACCGCAACCGCCTGGGATGCGTCGCGCCCCACGCTGCGCATTCACGCGGGACTTGAGGACCTCGATGATCTAACTTCCGATCTTGAGGCAGGATTTAAGAGACTAAACGAAGCCTCGCAGTCCTCCTGATGTACCTGGAACTCAGGAATGAGCCTTGATGAGAAACTGAAAGCCGAATGCGAGGACTTTATCGCCGGGTTCCGGTCCGTTCTGCTCTCGACATTGAATGCTGACGGCTCACCCGATTTGAGTTACACCCCTTTTGTTGATCATGACCAGCAGTTTTTCATCCTGACGAGTCACCTTTCTGCACATACCGGCAACCTTATCCACGATCCTCGGGCGACGGTGTTGTTTATAGAAGATGAACCCGCGTGTAAGCAGATCTATGCCCGGCAGCGCCTGCGCTTTCAATGCGAGGCCCAACGGTTCGCAAGACAGAGCGATACCTGGAATTCATTGATTGACCTGTTTTCCGGGCGCTTCGGCGACATCATTGATACCTTGAGCGCCCTGCCGGACTTTGAACTCTTTGCCTTGCAGCCTCTGGGCGGCCAGTGGGTAAAGGGATTCGGCAAAGCCTTTGATTTCAACGGCCGGATGCAAGCCGACGCCACACACCTGAATCCCAAAAAAGAAAATACTCAACCGCGCTGACCGGCGCGCGGGCGTTTTTGCCCCGGGCCTTTCCCCTTCGGATTTTCGCGAGAGGGCTCGACCCACCCGGCAAGCTGGCGGCATTCAGAGGCGCTTAATTCAATCACCTCGCCAGCGTGATGTTTTCGATCCAGCCTAAGTGGGCCGTAGCGCACGCGGATCAGTCGGCTGACGGTGCAGTTCACGCTCTGCCACATGCGCCGGACTTCCCGATTGCGTCCCTCTTTCAGTACGACCCGGTACCATCGATTGCTTCCTGACCCCCTGCCGGGATCCACTGATTCGAACCGGCATGACTGTCCGCCGAGTCTGACCCCCGTCATCAGCCGATTGAGTTCGCGCTCACCCGGCGTACCACGAACCCGACAACGATATTCCCGTTCGATCCCTGTCGATGGGTGCATCAGCCTATGAGCGAGTTCTCCATCTGTGGTGAAAACCAGAAGGCCCGACGTATTGATGTCGAGCCTCCCCACCGAAACCCAGCGCCGGCCCCGGAGGCGGGGCAGACGGTCAAAAACCGTAGTACGTCCCTGCGGGTCATCGCGCGAACAGATCTCACCTACGGGCTTGTGGTAAAGCAATATCCGCGCGCCCGTTGGCGCGCCCGGAGAAAGGGCCACGGGCCGACCATCCACGCTAACCCGGCATTTTGCTGTAATTCCCTGCCCGATCTCGGCCGGCCGGCCATTGATCTGTACCCGCCCCTCGCGCACCCAACGCTCGATCTCACGGCGGGATCCCAGGCCTACCCGGGCGAGTGCTTTCTGTACCCGTTCAGTCAAATTCCGTGTTTAGCGCGGCCCTGGTCGCAGATGCGTCTTCTGGATCCTGGATTTGAGCGCTTTCGCTGTCTGAGTCGTCACTGACGTATTCGGTACTGACAGGCAGATCATCCCCATCGCCGTTTTCCGGATCCACTTCGTGGCGCTCCTCATCACCCACCTCCCGATCCGAATCTTCGACAGGGACAGGCGCCAGCGACGAGGGCATCGCGATGCCCAGTTCCCGCGCGATGTCGGCGAGCTGTCGTTCATCATCCAGGCCGGGCAGTTCTTTCAGCGAAGTCAGGCCGAAATACTCGAGGAAAATCGGAGTCGTGACATAAAGCGCGGGGTGGCCCGGCACCTCACGACTGCCGGACTGGCGGATCCATTCCCGATCGAGCAGCACGCGCATGATTTCGGTGGTGACCGTAACGCCCCGGATATCCTCAATATCACCCCGGGTGACCGGCTGGCGGTAAGCGATAATGGCCAGTGTCTCCAGCAGCGCCCGAGAGTAGCGCGGCGGGCGGCTTTCGCGAAGTGCACGCAAAGCCGGCGCGTGAACGGCTTTCGTCTGAAAACGAAATCCCCCGGCCACTTCGACCAGTTCCACGCCCCGGTCCGCATAGTCTGAACGCAGCTGCTCCAGCGCTGAGAGGATCATCTCTCTATCGATGTTCTGGTCGAACAGGATCTGCAGATCCCGGACAGTGAGCGGGCGTTCCGAGGAAAACAGTGCGGCTTCCACTGCATTGGCGATGGGTTTTATCTCGGTCATGCGGATTTTGCCTTAACGTGAATCTGGGAGAAGGCATCGTTTTGTGCGACGGTCAATACGCCGTCCCGGACCAGTTCCAAAATCGCAATGAAACTGACCACGAGACCCTTGCGGCCCTCTTCGCTGGTAAAAAAATCACTCAGGGCAACATAGTCGCCGCTACGTACCCGATCGAGGATCTGCCCCATCCGATCCCTCACCGAGAAGGTCTCCGGGACCATATGCAGATGCTCCCGGCGTGCAGCGGAGAGCATTGCCGAACGCATCGCTGCCACCAGATCGTCCAACTCAACCCGGGTTTCCACCTTGGGGGGGTCAGGATCCTCCACCCGGGCATATACCAGATACAAATCCCGCTCAAGACGGGGCCGGCCATCCAGATTCTCAGCCGCGTTTTTGAAACGCTCGTATTCCTGTAGTCTCTTGATGAGCGCCGCTCTTGGGTCTTCGTCATCGTCGTCCTCAGGATCGGGCCGGGGCAGCAGCATGCGTGACTTGATCTCTGCCAACATGGTCGCCATGACAAGGTAGTCGGCTGCAAGGTCCAGCTGCATTTGCTGCATCAGGTCAATATAGTGCATGTACTGACGTGTAACATCGGCTACTGGCAGGTCAAGAATATCGATATTCTGCTTACGGATCAGATACAGCAACAGGTCCAGGGGACCCTCGAAACGCTCAAGGACGACCTCAAGCGCCTCGGGCGGGATATAAAGATCCTCGGGCCACTGCTCGAGTGCCTTGCCGCCGACAACCGCGCGGGTGCTACCCGACGAAACACCGCCTCCCGGCGGACGCAGCGCCTCATCGCTCATGTGTAAAGCGTCCCCACAGCAACCCGGACTTCGTTCAGGGTTTCTTCGGCTGTCGTTCGCGCCCGTTCGCAGCCGCTTTCAATGATCTCGCGGATCCGGCCGGGATTCTTTTCAAAAGGCTCCGCGCGCTCACGCAGGAGCGTCTGCTCCTCAAGGAGCGCATCCAGCAGCGGTTTCTTGCAGTCGACACACCCGATACCCGCGCTTCGACAGCCGGCGGCGAGTTCGTCTCTTGTGCCTTGCGCTGTATAGACCCTGTGCAGATCCCACACCGGGCATTTATCCGGGTCGCCGGGATCGTTGCGACGCTGGCGGGCGGGATCCGTCGGCATCGACATCAGCCGTGTGCTGACCCGCTCTGGCTCGTCGCGCATCTGTATGGTGTTGTTGTACGACTTGGACATTTTCTGTCCATCCAAACCGGGCATCTTTGCGGCCGGGGTCAGCAGAGCCTCTGGTTCGGGGAGGATCTCGCGGCCGCCGCCGTCGAGAAATCCGCTTAA
>CAYSMI010000068.1:0-1850 GCA_964432165.1 uncultured Acidiferrobacter sp. | reverse complement strand
GAGCCTCTGGTTCGGGGAGGATCTCGCGGCCGCCGCCGTCGAGAAATCCGCTTAAACGCTCACGGTCTTCCGCTGAAATGTTGGCCGATCCGGTGACAGCAGCCAGCGCACGATCCCGGGCAGAGGTGTCACCCTCCTGCAGCCACTCGTTGCGGGCCTTTGAATACGCCTTCCCCGACTTCTTCCCCAGCCGTGACAGCGCTTCGCGCGCCTTGTCTTCGAACGCGGCGTCTCGTCCGAACACATGATTGAACCGGCGCGCTATCTCCCGGGTCAGTTCCACATGTGGAACCTGATCCTCACCCACGGGCACACCGGTCGCCCGATACATCAGGATATCCGCGCTCTGCAGTAACGGGTAACCTAAAAACCCATAGGTGGCGAGATCACGATCCTTCAACTGCTGCTGCTGGTCCTTGAAACTGGGCACGCGGAGCAACCAGCCCAGGGGAGTGATCATCGACAGCAGCAGATGCAGTTCCGCGTGCTGAGGCACCCGCGACTGTATGAACAGCGTTGCCCGCTCCGGGTCGATGCCGGCGGCAAGCCAGTCGACCAGCATGTCCCAGACGTGGGTATCCATCTCCGCCGGCTCCTCGTAGTGGGTCGTGAGGGCATGCCAGTCGGCAACAAAGTAAAAACACTGGGCCTCTTCCTGCAGCCGGACCCAGTTCTTGAGCACCCCGTGGTAATGGCCAAGGTGAAGCCGGCCGGTAGGCCGCATACCGGAAAGGATTCTCCGGGGCTCAACGTCAAACGACATGGAAAAAATCAGACAGCGCTGACGGCATATGGCGAGGGTCCTGGCTTGTGCTGCCAATGAGGCGGTGCGGCCACAATTTTACCTGATCATCCACCCACCCTGAACGTCAATCGGGACTAAACGCTAGATTTCGAGTGGACCTGCTGGAACCACGCGCTGGTCCCGGCATTTCTCCAGAAGGTGAGCAATCTGGTCACCGCCCGGCAAGGTCATATCTCCCTCTATCTCAAAAAGCGGCTCAAGCACAAAGCGCCGAAGGTGCATTCTCGGATGCGGGACGGTAAGGTGCTCCGTCGCCATTGAGACCTCTCCATAGAGCAAGAGGTCGAGATCAACAACCCTCGGCCCGAACTGCGCCCCCGAGCGAACTCTTCCGAGAGCGGCCTCAATCTTCAGCAATTTGTGCAGCAGTTCCCTCGGATCAAGAGAGGTGACCAGACGCGCAACCGCGTTCAGGAAATCAGGCTGATCCACGATTTCGACGGGCGCCGTGCGGTACAACGAGGATACGACATCCAGACTCACGCCCTCCTCTGCGTTCAGGCAAACCAGCGCGCCGCGAATAGCGGCCTTGGGGTCCTCCAGATTGCCGCCAAGACCGATCCAGGCATGGGTGGCTGCCAATGGCGGTTTCATGTCGCATTGCCGGTGGCAGGAGGAGACCGGCGTGGCCGACGTCGGCGTTTTCTGGGCGTCCGGTCCCCGTCCAGTCCCTTGATCATGGCCTGCCGGTCAGGTCCATCGCATTCCTGAATCTCGGTCCACCATCGGGCGAGTTCCGAGGAGACCTCCCCCGCCTTTGCCCGCAGGAGTAGAAAATCATAGGCAGCACGAAAGCGTCTGTTCTCCAGTAGCCGCTGTACCGTCCGTGGCCGGCGCACCTCAAGACGGCTTTGCAGTTCCCAGATTTCAACGACAACGCTGCTCACGCGCTTTGGAATCATGACCCGCTGATTTTCTCTGCCTAGGACTTCGAAGGCTGAGCGCTGCAGCAGTTGTGGGGAATTCTTCCGCTTTCCTTCATGGCGATCACACTGTCGTCGCACCGCCCTCCAGAAAATACAGGCAAAAAGAAACGCCGCGATGA
>CAYSMI010000067.1:2959-8147 GCA_964432165.1 uncultured Acidiferrobacter sp. | reverse complement strand
TACAACCGGATGGGCGGCATTGGCAACTCCCCGTCATTTACCTGGATGGTCAAAAGTGACGATTGGCGCGAGCGCTTCCTGACGTTCTATGCGCGGCGGCCACACCCTGTATTTGCCCGTGTTCCAGGTTACGCTCTGTGGTCGAATGCTGATCCTTACTACCCGCCTTTCGAGATAACGCTCGACGAGATTGACCTTATCGTGTCCTATGTCGAGACGCTTCGTGAAGCGCAGTAGGGTGGCGGACCATGGCGCTATGCCGGGACAAGGTCAGCCGTGATTGAAGGGCTTTCCCTGGTCCTCCTGTTGGGCCTTTCTGCGTTCTTTTCAGGCTCCGAGACCGCTCTGGTCGCGCTGTCACGTGCCCGTGCGGATGCACTCGCCGGCGATGGCCGTCCCGGTGCGCGATCCCTGCAGCGCCTGAAAGCAAACCCCTCCCGCATGCTGGTTGCTATCCTGATCGGAAACAACCTCGTAAACATCAGCGCCTCTGCTCTGGCCACCGTACTCGCAACGCAGGCTTTCGGAAGTATGGGTCCGGGTATTGCCGTAGGTGTACTCACTATCGTGATTCTTGTATTCGGAGAGATCACGCCAAAGAGCCTCGCCACTCGCTACTCGGAGCGGATCTCCCTTGCCGTCGCGCCGGTCGTTCTGACTCTGGTTCACATCACGGCTCCGGTCAGCCGGGTGTTTGAATATTTCACGCCCGGACCTTCGGGTTCAGGGTCGGGTGAGGATCCGACCGTGACCGAGTCGGAACTCATCAGCATGGCGGGTTACGGCGAGGAAGAGGGGACTATTGAAGAAAGTGAAAAACAGCTGATTGAAAGGGCATTCGCGTTCAGCGACCTTACCGCCGCTGACGTCATGACGCCGAGACACAAAGTCTTCGGTCTTGCCGCCGAGCTTCCTCTGACCGCCGCGGTCGAAAAGCTCGTCGATGTCCCGTTCAGTCGAATCCCCTTGCACGGGAAAGATCCGGATGAAATCGTCGGGGTGGTCCATATCCGCGAACTTCTGTCTGCTACCCTCCATATGGCATCCGACAGACATATAGAAGACTTCTCCCGCGCGCCTTATTTTATTCCCGAGGGTCAGTCACTTAACGACACCATTTCTGCACTGCGCCATGAGCGCAACCAGCTTGCCATCGTGGTGGATGAGCACGGCATCATGGAAGGGGTGGTTACGCTCGAGGACCTGATGGAAGAGTTGGTCGGGGAAATTTACGACGAAAGCGACATCACGCCGAGTGAGTACACGGTTCATGGCCCGGATCGGATCACCATAGAAGGCGCGTCGGAATTGCGGATTCTCGGCGAACACTTTGGTGCCAACCTTTCCGGGAAACCGACAGACTCCGTTAGCCGTTGGATCCTGGCACATGCGCAGCGGATTCCTGAGAGCGGAGAGGAATTCGAACTCGACGGTCTGCAACTGACCGTAGTCCGTGCGACTCCCCGACGTATCCAGGAAGTGCTCGTCTCGCGGGATCCTGCCCGAAAAAACCAGATAAGTCTCGATTACACCAAGTAAGATTTGGGACCGGGTGGGCCTTTCGCAATTGCCCCGCTTATCCTCTGTAGAGGATCTTCACCACGCTGAGTGGCGTTTCCTCGATCAGCCGCTCTGACAGAGCCCTGCTTTGCTCGTCCAGATCACCTCGCTGTTCAGGCGCAGGAAGCGAGAAGGTGAGCTCGCCAATGATATTGTCCCCAACATAGTGGAGCACGAGATTCGGGTCAGGCTCGCCAGCAGCCTCAGGTTCGATACCGCCACGGGTCAAAGCTTTGTGGACAGCGCGCTCAATATCGGGCCGTAACGGAAGATCGATCTGGCCAGGCGCTGCGAGATCATCTTCCGGGTCGATGTGCACTACGATATCGCTAAGGCGGCTAAATTTCTGCTCTAGAACATGCATAACTCGATCACCAATGCCATGCCCCTCAGAGACGCTGATTAGGGGATCCACATGAATATGCATATCGGCAAGCAGCGCGGACCCCATTCGGCGCGTCCGCAACTCATGAACCCCGATCACGCCGGGAACCTCCAGAATAATAGTACGCATCATCGCGAGCGTATCCTCGTCAAGACCCGTATCAATGAGTTCATCAAAAGCCTCTCGGCCAATTTGAAAGGCCGCATAGAGAATAATCAGGGCAACGCCGATCGCGCCGGCCGCATCCGCCCACGCAAGGCCCATCATCACGCCCAGAACCCCTACGATTACAATCAACGAGGACAGGGCGTCTGTTCTGCTATGCCAGGCATTGGCGCGTAACAGGGTCGAATCTAGGGCTTTGGCTGTCCGGTTGGTGTACTGATACACGGCTTCCTTGGCAACCACTGAGATTCCCGCGATCACCAACGCCAGCCATCCCGGGGAAAGCAGGTCCTCATCGCCTCGCAACCGGGTGATCGCATCCCATGTAATCCCAAGCGCGATCAGGGCGAGCGAAACCGCCAATACCGCTGTCGCGATAGCCTGGATTCGCCCATGGCCATAGGGGTGCTCCGAGTCTGCCTGATGGCTGGCATGACGGGCAGCGATGATCACCAGCAAGTCAGTAACGAGATCGGATATCGAGTGGATTCCATCCGCGATCAGGGCCTGTGACTGCGCGGCTATGCCGCCGATCAGCTTTGCAACCGCCAGGATGCCATCTACAAAGCTGCCCAGCACCGTAACCTTTCTGATGATCCGGTAATCAGCGGCCGCCTTAGACACTGTTTCCATCAGGCAAGTCTATCAGCGGCAACTTTCCTGGTCCGTACCCCGACCTGGTGATGAATCGTTTTGCTCAGGTGTGCGCCCGCCAGCGGTTTTCTGAGATAATTCGAGTTTCTCCCGCGGTAATGTCCACCTTGGTGGAAAGCCTTTGGTATGCGCATTCTGATCAGCAATGATGACGGTTATCTGGCGTCAGGATTATCCGCGCTTCATGGCGTTATCGACACTGTCGCTGAGACTCTCGTCATTGCGCCAGACCGAAATCGCAGCGGGGCCAGTAATTCACTCACTCTGACCCGACCTCTCAGGGTTCAGCAGGGCCCGAACGGGTTCCTCCACATGGACGGAACACCGACAGATTGTGTTCACGTCGGCTTGACGGCCCTTATGGATCCGGAACCGGATATGGTGATCGCCGGAATCAACCACGGCGCAAACCTGGGTGACGATGTCATTTACTCGGGGACCGTCGCTGCAGCCATGGAAGGCCGGTATCTGGGTTTCCCTGCGGTCGCTATATCATTGGTCGGGTCGAATGCCCGGCACTTCGACGCTGCCGCCCAGATTGCACTCTTACTGCTGCAACGTGTCCAGCAGAACCCGCTTCCTCGAGACAGCATCATCAACGTCAACGTACCGGACTTGCCGTTCGACGAAATCAAGGGATTTCAGTCCACCCGCCTTGGCTGCCGACACAAATCTGAACCCGTTATCCGCACCAAGGACCCTAACGGCAAGGATATCTACTGGGTAGGCCCGGCCGGGGAAGAGCAGGATTGCGGAGAGGGTACAGACTTTTTTGCTGTGCGCTCTGGATTTGTTTCGGTTACCCCGCTTCAGGTCGACCTGACACGGCACAGTCAAACTGAGCAGATCCAACAATGGTTGAGTGTATGACGAACCCTGAGCCCGACACCGATAACCGTTTTGGCGGTTTTGTGTCCGAAAGGGCCAGGCGGCGTCTTGTTGAGAGCCTTCGCGACAAAGGGATCACCAGTGAGCCGGTGCTTACCGCAATGTCGAGCGTCCCCCGCCATGAATTTGTCGAAGAGGCGCTTAAAAGCCGGGCGTATGAGGACACGGCTTTGCCTATCGGCTACCACCAGACTATCTCCCAACCCTATGTCGTCGCCCTGATGACGGAGATCCTGATGGCCGGGCGAAGTCGTGTAAAACGTGTCTTGGAGATTGGAACTGGCTCGGGTTTTCAGACCGCTGTACTTTCTCGCCTTTCCAGCCGGGTCTTTTCGATTGAACGTGTCGGGGTGCTAGCGGATCGCGCACGGGATCAACTGCAGAAGATTGACATCCGGAATGTGTCACTGCGACTCGGCGATGGCACTCATGGGTGGCCCACCAAGGGTCCTTTCGACGGTATTATGCTGACGGCCGCACCCGAACGAGTCTCTGAATCATTTTTTTCTCAGCTGGCAGAAGGGGGTGTGCTGGTGGCTCCTGAAGGCAAGACCTACCAGCAGCGGCTGCGGTATTGGACGAAAACCAACCATTCAATTCTCCGTCACAAATCCATTCATGTGGTTTTTGTACCAATGCGCCCGGGTCAGGTGCAATGAGAATTTTCTCCCACCTCTACCAGCTCGTACTAAAATGGGCGGCCCACCCGAGGGCACCACGTTATCTTGCTGCTTTATCGTTTGCTGAGTCGTCCTTTTTTCCCATCCCGCCTGACGTCATGCTCGCACCTATGGTTCTTGCCCAGAGGCATCGGGCGTGGTTCCTGGCGACACTGACGACGGTCTGGTCTGTCCTGGGTGGTGTGGGGGGATATCTCATTGGCATGTTTCTGTTCAACATTGTTGCCCAGCCCATCATTCAGATTTACGAGGCTGAGGCGACGTTCGATGCAGCGC
The DNA here is from genome assembly GCA_964432165.1 of uncultured Acidiferrobacter sp. Taxonomy (GTDB): domain Bacteria; phylum Pseudomonadota; class Gammaproteobacteria; order Arenicellales; family UBA868; genus UBA868. The sequence continues at coordinate 3,539 of CAYSMI010000067.1, read as the reverse complement.
GAGCCCAATTTCAGGCGCATGGTGTCTGGATCGTATTTTTGGCTGGCTTCACACCGATTCCCTACAAACTATTTACCATCAGCGCCGGGCTTGCATCTATGAGCCTGCTGCCCTTTGTTGCAGCGTCTCTGGTAGGGCGGGGCGCCCGATTTTTTCTGGTTGCCGGGGTGATCTATGCCGGCGGAGAACGCTTCGAAAAGCAGTTGCGCCGCTACGCCGATACCATCGGCTGGGCGGTTCTGGGTCTGTCGGCGGTAGTCTTGCTCTGGATTTATGTCTGACAGGCGTTCTAGGCAGTTTTGCGGGACTTTCAAGGCCCTACTGCTTGTTGCGGTGGTTGCCGGGTGTAGCGGACCTGCCGTGGTCCCCGTCAGCGACCTCACCGCAGCGCGCACCACAGATTCCAGTCGTGTGGTTCGCCCCGGAGATTCACTCTACACGATCGCGTGGGAGGCCGGTCTGGATTACCGGGACGTCGCACTTTGGAATAATTTAGAACCTCCTTATCGGCTCGAGGCAGGCCAAGAGCTCTACCTTGGGGGCGACGTCACCAGCGCTCAGGGCCAATCGGTGACCCAAG
>CAYSMI010000067.1:0-2859 GCA_964432165.1 uncultured Acidiferrobacter sp. | reverse complement strand
AGCAATGGCATTGATATTGCAGGCCTCGATGGCAGTCCAGTCCGGGCCGCCGCAAAAGGCAAGGTCGTCTATGCCGGCACAGGGCTAAGAGGGTACGGGCTCTTGATTATCATCAAACACGATGAGACCTTTCTGAGTGCCTATGCCCACAACCGGGCGGTTACGATCAACGAGGGTGACCCGGTCGATAGTGGGCAGATCATTGCGCAAATGGGGCAGTCAGGTACCGACACAGTTCGACTGCACTTTGAGATTCGGCGCGATGGACAGCCTGTGGACCCGCTCAGGTATCTGCCCGAGTTGTAGACCCCAAGGGATCTAAAGGGGCAGAATAATTGCAGCTGCTACGCTGCGATCATCCAGAGAAAGTACGTTGAAAGTGATGCATGCCGAACGTGAACTCATGAATTCTGCACTCCATCCACGCTCAGCAAGTACCCTGGTAAGCGAGGGACCCGGAAACTGCTGCTCAATTCCTGTTCCCACCAGTAAAACGTCACAGTCCACCGAGCACAGATCCGCAAGGATGGAGGCTGAAAGATCCGAGAACCGGTCAATGCCCCAGCGCCTCGGCTTAAGACCAGGCACAAGGATGAAACTCTCGGATAATGTTTCGGCGCCAATCAGGACCCGCTCAGACTCACAGGAAGAGATGATCGTTCTGCCTTCGGACTTTTCGGTTTCAAGTTCCATGTCGCGAGACGCTTAGCAAACGCCTTAGTCCATTTTCGGGAAACGTCCCGGAAGATTCTGACCCGGGACGTATTACGATAAAATCCGGCCTTTAGACTGAGTCTCGGGAATGTCAGTTCTTGTTCCGGGGAACCCTCAAATTATATGAAACCTGTAAATGTGGGTGTGATTGGGCTTGGGACGGTCGGCGCCGGGACGGTCGATGTCCTCGCCCGTAATGCACCAGAAATCGCTCGACGTGCCGGACGCGAGATTACTGTCACCCGCGCTGCCGTTAGAGACACTTCCCGTCCTCGTGCGTGTGATACCAGCAAAATCTCACTCACCGCGGACGCATCTGAGGTGGTTACCGACCCCCAGATTGATGTCGTACTGGAACTCATGGGCGGAGAAGAGACCGCGTTCGATCTTGTCGCTACCGCACTGGAACACGGAAAACACGTGGTCACCGCGAATAAGGCGCTTATCGCAACCCGGGGGAACGAACTGTTCGCGAAGGCCTCGAAAGCGGGCCTGGTCGTGGCTTTTGAGGCAGCGGTTGCGGGCGGCATACCGGTCATCAAGGTGCTGCGGGAGAGCCTTGCGGGTAACCGGATCGACAGTCTGGCGGGGATCCTCAATGGAACCTGCAACTTCATCCTTAGTGAAATCCGCGAACAGGGTCTCGAATACGAGGCGGTGCTGAGCGAAGCCCAGCGACTAGGTTATGCGGAAGCGGACCCTCATTTCGACGTCGGAGGAATCGACGCGGCACACAAACTCACCATTCTGGCATCGATTGCATTCGGCACCCACCTTAACTTCGATGCCATACATATCGAAGGCATAGACCAACTGCGTCAGCAGGACATTATCTACGCCGATGAACTTGGTTATCGAATCAAGCACCTCGGGATTGCCCGCCAGCAGGAGGGCGGCCTTGACCTTCGGGTGCATCCGTGCCTGGTGTCGAACGAACATTTGCTTGCCAACGTATCAGGGGTCATGAACGCAGTCCTTATTCATGGAGACGCTGTCGGCGATACACTCCACTACGGTGCGGGTGCGGGTGCCCAGCCAACGGCCTCAGCGGTGGTCGCTGACCTCGTCGACGTTGTCCGGACTCTGACAGCAGATCCTGGAAATCGTGTTCCGCATCTTGCGTTCCAACCGGCCCAGTTGGCCGAACCCGAAATCCTCGCAATCGCGGAGATTCAGTGCGCACACTACCTTCGTCTCTCTGTCCGGGATGAGCCCGGGGTGCTTGCCGAGGTAACCAAAATTCTTGGGCAGAGGCAGGTGAGCATCAAGGTCATCAGTCAGAAGAATCTTGGGGGGGATGACCGCGTCGTTCCGGTTGTTATCGTGACACACGCCGCAAACGAGGCAGATGTTGCCGAAGCGGTTCGAGAAATTGAAGCACTCGAGGTCAGCTTGGCCCCGATCGTTCGCATTCGACTGGAAACCCTGGAATAGACTCATGGTTAACCACAGCAGCAGCCTCGGGCGATCCACGGATGTCGGACTGATAGCGCGTTACGGTGACTATTTGCCGGTTCCCGCTGACGCCAGCCGGATCAGCCTCAACGAGGGTAATACCCCGCTTATCCGACTGAACTCGCTCAGCGAGCCTCAGCGGGGACTTGAGGTCTTTGCCAAGGTGGAAGGTTCGAATCCAACGGGCTCGTTTAAGGATCGGGGCATGACCGTTGCCTTAACCATGGCCGTCTACGAGGGAAGCGAAGCAGTAATTTGTGCGTCAACGGGAAATACCTCTGCGGCAGCCGCAGCCTACGCCGCACGCGCCGGGATCAAGGCCTTTGTGGTCATCCCTGATGGAAAGATCGCCCTGGGTAAGTTGGCACAAGCCATGATGCACGGCGCTACGGTAATTCAAATTACGGGAGACTTTGACGATGGGATGGAAATCGTGAAGTCGATACCAGCAGAAGCCCCGGTGGCTTTGGTCAATTCGGTCAACCCTTACCGGTTGCACGGGCAGAAAACGGCAGCTTTTGAAATCATTGATGCCCTGGGCAGTGCGCCTGACTATCACTTTCTCCCGGTCGGGAACGCCGGTAATATCAGCGCCTACTGGATGGGCTACACTGAGTATCACGCAGCTCACAAGACAGCCGGCCTGCCGATCATGGTAGGCTGCCAAGCCGCTGGTGCTGCACCCTTTGT
>CAYSMI010000066.1:0-8207 GCA_964432165.1 uncultured Acidiferrobacter sp. | reverse complement strand
AAAGAGGATCTTGGCCTCAAGTATCACTGGGCGGTGGCGGACTACCTGCAGCGCTCAGCTCGGCACATCGCTTCAGCATCCGATGTTGCGCATGCTTACGCCACCGGTGTGGCGGCTGTTGAAATGGCGCTCGCCGGCAAAAATGCGGTGATGCCGACGATCGTTCGCTTGTCTGATAAACCTTACCGCTGGAAAGTGGGGGAAGCGAGCCTTAAGCGGGTTGCCAACAAAGAGAAAATGATGCCCCGCAGTTTCATCAGCTCCGATGGGTTCGGCATTACCGCGCGCTGCAGACGCTATCTGGAGCCGCTCATCCGTGGTGAGGACTACCCGCCCTACCACAGGAACGGGCTGCCAAAATACGTCCGCCTTAAAAACGTGGCGGTCAGGAAAAAACTTGCCGAAGCCTTTGAGGTCTAGACCACCGCTCACGCCTACTGTGCGCACCTGAGGGTGCAAGAATTCAAAATGTCCATGCCTGCATCAGAACCTGCCGCCCAGACCATCGACACCGAACCTTTCTACGCCACCCAAGGCGATGAGGTCACCCTCTTTGAGGCAGCCTGGCACAACCAGTTGCCGGTGCTGCTCAAGGGACCTACCGGCTGCGGCAAGACACGGTTCATGGAATACATGGCGTGGCGCCTCAAGCGCCCGCTCATCACCGTATCGTGTCACGATGACCTCACGGCGGCAGACCTCGTCGGGCGCTACCTGATCGTCGGCGGGGAAACCCGGTGGATAGACGGACCGCTCAGTCAGGCAATCCGCGCGGGGGCCCTGTGCTATCTCGACGAGATCGTCGAGGCCCGCAAAGACACGACGGTCATCATCCACCCGCTTGCCGATGACCGTCGACAGCTTCCCATTGAAAAAACGGGTGAAGTGCTTAATGCATCGCCTGAGTTTTGTCTTGCCATATCCTATAACCCCGGGTACCAGAGCGTGCTCAAGGATCTGAAACAGAGCACCCGGCAGCGTTTCGTTGCGATCGATTTTGATTATCCTGATGAAAAGCTCGAGCGGGATATCGTGGTGCACGAGTCGGGTATTGACCGCGAGACCGCGGCACGGTTGGTGCGATTTGCCGGGATGACCCGGAACCTCAAGGGCAACGGACTGGAAGAAGGCGCAAGCACCCGTTTACTGGTGCATGCCGCAAAGCTGATGGCGAGCGGCATCGACGCCGATACCGCCTGCCGGTATGCGATCGCCGAATCCCTGACCGATGAGCCGGAGATGCTGGCAGCCATCAAGGAGCTGGGGGGCTCGCTGTTCTGAAAGGCCGCGCGAAAGTCCCTTGGGATTTTAGAATGCTCACTCTAAACGTTGGACACCCTTTGGGGACTGATTGGGAAATCATTAGCGATGACTGAACACCACCAAAAACCCGTTCTCGGCATCATCGGCGGCAGCGGCCTTTACGAGATTGATGGACTCGAAGACGTCCGCTGGGAAAAAGTCGCCTCGCCCTGGGGCGAACCTTCGGATGAGCTGCTTTTTGGCACACTGGAGGGAATCCAGCTGGTCTTTTTGCCGCGGCATGGCCGGGGTCACCGCTTCAGCCCGAGCACAATCAACTATCGCGCCAACATTGACGCCTTAAAACGCGCCGGGGTAACCGACATTGTTTCGCTCTCCGCGGTCGGTTCTTTCCACGAACATCTCGCGCCGGGTACGTTTGTAATCGTTGATCAGTTTATCGACCGAACCTTTGCGCGGGAGAAAAGTTTTTTCGGCACCGGCATGGTGGCCCACGTCTCCATGGCGCATCCCGTCAACGCAAGGCTTGGCGACTGGTGCGAAGCCGCCTGCAGGTCCGCGGAGATTCCGATGCAGCGCGGCGGTACCTATCTCGTAATGGAAGGGCCGCAGTTCTCGACCCTGGCGGAGTCCAACCTCTACCGGCAGTGGGGTTGCGATGTGATCGGCATGACCAATATGCCGGAAGCCAAACTTGCCCGCGAGGCTGAGATTCCCTACTGCACGGTCGCGATGGTGACCGACTATGATTGCTGGCATCCGGATCACGACAACGTTGAGGTCGACGCGATCATCCAGGTCCTGCTGAATAACGCGGATAAAGCCCGCCAGCTTGTCCGGACTGTCGCGGGCAGGATGTCAGAACGCCCTGCTGTGTGCCCCTCGGGTGATGATCGCGCCCTGGAGACTGCCCTGATTACCCATGCTGATGCCCGGGATCCGGTACTGCTGGAAAAACTCGATGCGGTCGCGGGACGCCTGATCAAGGAGCAGGCATAAATGGCCAACAAGATCCAAGACCTGATTCGCTCACTGCCAGATTACCCCAAGAAGGGGGTCATCTTTCGGGATATCACAACGCTGCTGCAAAGCCCCTCCGGGTTTCGCCAGGCGGTGGATGAGCTGGTCCAGCCTTTTGCGGGCAGCGGCATCAACTGTGTCGCTGGGATCGAGGCACGGGGCTTTATCCTCGGCGGCGCGGTAGCGCACCAGTTATCCGTGGGTTTCGTCGCGATCAGAAAAAAGGGCAAACTTCCCTGGCAAACCATGTCGGTCGAGTATCAACTGGAATACGGCAGCGACGAAGTTGAAATTCATACCGACAGCCTGGAGGCGGGCCAGAAGGTCCTGATTATTGACGACCTCATTGCGACCGGTGGTACCGCCTGCGCGGCGGTTCAGCTCGTGCGCCAGGCAGGTGCCGAAGTGGTGGGGGCGAGTTTTGTGATTGACCTTCCCGACCTTGGCGGCAGCGAAAAACTTGCTGCGATGGACGTGCCTGTACGCACACTCATCAGTTTCGAGGGGGAATAGATCCACCCGGTCATCGGTCGTCACCAGAGTGCTGGCCGTTCTGAGGTAACACGAGCGGGGGCTTGCCCGCCCTGCGGCGAATTCCGTCCATCGCCCGATGGACGGTAGGGGTACGGATAATTTTCCTTTCCAGGTCTCGCTTGCCGGGGAAATCCAACAGGCTGATGCCGATAAGAAGCGTGAGTACACCTTGGCCCGGCAAGACCAGCATGGCGAGACCCATCAATACCAGAACCACCCCGAGAGCGTTCTTAACCAAAAGGCCGACCCAACGCAGAGTTGGATGGCGTTGACGCCAAGCACCCATGGGCGCCTCATCGCGCACAAAATAATCGGGACTCATCCGGCCGATAGCAATAAAAATCAGTGCCGCGTAGATTACAGCCAGCCCCAAAGAGGCGATGACCACCGCGCCGGTCACTCCGGGGTGTGTCGCTATCCAGTCCAGGAACTCTGAAAGCATCGTTTACCTTAACGCCTGGTGCTGATCTCGTTTTCCATCCTGATGCCGAGCCGGCTCTCACCACCATATGCCGACGCAGCGCTGCAACCGTCGATCAGGCCATCAGCTGATGGCTAGCGTGTTCAGGACTTAAGAGGGGTGCGCAGAGAAACTCAGACTATACTGCCTGCCCCCATCAAACGCATACCCTGCCACGCACCCTATGGAAGGCCTGTTAACTGCAGATGAGATCCAGAAGCGCCTGGACGAGATGCTGGATGCAGTGTTGTCTTCCGGGCGCAATACTGCGCGACCCGCGGAACAGCTCGCGCTTTGCAGCGCGGCGCAGCAAGAATTTGTGCTGCATTGGCTTGATGTGATCATCCGTACCAATTCTGAACTCGGCTTTCAGTTCATCGTAAACGTCCCTCGGGCCTTTGCCGTGATGGGCCTTGACCATGTCGAGAACTGGGTTGTTCATGCCATGGACGTTTATGACCAGCAGGGTCTTTATCCCGGAAGTCAGGCGCTTGCAGCCATCGACACCTTTGTAGAGGTCCAGGGCCAAAACGAGTATGCGGCACGCCTTGACGACACCAAGGTCTCGATCCTGAGTCACTACCTGCGCGGCCTTTCTGCAAGGGCGCTGCGGGTGAAGACCGCGGATACGGCCTACACCGATACCGAAGCGGTTTATCTTCCCCCTTTCATCACCGAGTTCCAAAGCCCGGAAGAAAACGCTGCCCTGTATCGTCTGATCGCAACGCAACTCTGGGCCCAGATGCACTTTGGTACTTTTCGGCGTGAAAGCCCACAAGCGCCCATGCTGTCACAGGTGCTGGATCGTTACCCGGATCCCAAGCGCGCCCGGGAACTCTTTCAGCATCTTGAGCAGGTACGGCTGGAAGCCTGTGTGCGACGGGCCTTCCCGGGCCTAGCACGACAAATGGATCGGCTACAGAGTGTGTCTTCAGAAGCCAATGATCAAACACGTGCCCTTGCCGCACCGCTTCTCAAGCCAGACGCAACGGTTCAGGAAACTTTAGCGCTGCTTGATGAACTCTATGAGGATGCTCCCAGGCTACCCCCACCGCCGCCGTGGGCAGGCGAGATCGATATCGCCCGCGCGGAAAAAATAAGTGCTGCCCGTGTCGAGCGGGAAACCAAACAGTTAGCCAAGGCGCTTTTTGAGTTGCTGGCGTCAACGCCGAACCCCGCCGGACAAACCGACGAAGTCACTCTGCAAAAGGATAGAGAGGTTGGTGAGCAAACGGGTGAAACTGAATCTTTCGTCATCGGCGTAGGCGATCAAACGCTCCAAGCTCCGGAAGAAATTAACGAACTGCTGCGTTCGATGCAACTTGATTTTGAGGAAGTTTCCCTGCCCGGACTGAGCACGACATCCGGGAGTCAAGCCTACGATCCGAGCGCCCAGCCGGACGCCAGTGATGCCGCGGAAAACACCGAACAGGCAACCGATGAAACTGTCTTTCTCTATGACGAATGGGACTTTCGGCGCCGTCACTACCGCAAGGACTGGTGTGTCCTGCGGGAACGCGATATGCCCGCTGGACAGGCGGCTTTTTACACACAAACTATTGAAAAATATAGAGGTTCTGTCTACACCCTGCGCCGCGGCTTCGAGGCACTGCGAGCCCGGGTCCAGCGGATCAAGCACCAGCAGATCGGTGACGAGATCGATTTGGATGCGCTGGTCCGTGCCCGAATCGATGCCCTCAAGGGCGAAGAGATGAGCGAGCGCATCCTGTCGCGGCTGGAACGGCGCGAACGTGATATTGCGGTCGTTTTCATGGTCGATGTCAGCGGCTCCACCAAAGGTTGGATCAACGATGCCGAACGCGAGTGCCTGGTGCTTTTGTGTGAGGCTTTGCAGATTCTGGGCGACCGCTACGCGATTTACGGGTTCTCCGGGATGACGCGCAAACGCTGCGAACTCTATCGGATCAAGCACATCAACGAATCATACTCAGACGAGGTCAGGGCGCGGATTGCGGGCATTGAGCCAAGAGACTACACCCGCATGGGCGTGACCATACGTCACCTGACCCAACTGCTGAATGATGTCTCGGCAAGAACACGCCTCCTCATCACGCTCTCCGACGGCAAGCCCGATGACTATGACGGTTACCGCGGGGAGTACGGCATTGAAGATACCCGGCAGGCACTCGCCGAAGCCAAACGTTCCGGGATTCATCCCTTTTGTATCACCATCGATCAGCAGGCGCGCGAGTATCTTCCGCACATGTATGGAGCGGTGAATTACACCCTGATTGACGACGTCCGACAGCTGCCGATCCGGGTCTCGAGCATCTACCGCCAACTCACCGTTTGAGCGAGGCGCATTTTCTAACTGGTTTTGGCGTCATCCCCAAAAAAATTTGACCTCCCTATATGTTGGGCGTATTCTTTCGACGACGCCACAACATATAGTGTTTCCGACCAGGCCTACCCATAATTATGTGGCGTAATCGATTTCTAACGTTTTAGAACAGATGTAAAAATGAGTTCGGAGTAGCCTTTTGCGCTTCGAACCTGAGGGGCGTTTATGCCCGCAAGACTACCGGCAAACACTTAACCATAATGAAAATAGCCGCCTCACCGAACACATCAGGCCCGGTCGAAGAAGTCCCTCTCCAAAGTGCTTCAGTTGATATCTGGGATAAGAAGTACCGACTGAAAACCAAGACCGGCGACGCCCTGGACCAGGACATCGACCACACTTACCAGCGTATCGCGAAAGCGCTTGCAGAAACCGAGGAACCCGAAAGACAACAGGAATGGTTTGAGGCTTTTTTGTGGGCGCTTCGCAATGGCGCTATCCCGGCGGGCCGGATTGTTTCCAACGCCGGAGCACAAGAGCACAAGCCGGCCACCAGCACGATCAATTGCACCGTATCGGGCACGATCCCGGACTCGATGAACGGCATTCTCGGGCGTACCCACGAGGCCGGGCTGACCCTGAAAGCTGGCTGCGGCATCGGTTATGAGTTCTCGACCCTGCGCCCCAAGGGCGCTTTCGTCAGCGGCGCCGGCGCCTACACCTCGGGGCCGCTTTCTTTCATGGATATCTATGATGCCATGTGCTTTACGGTGTCTTCAGCCGGGGGCCGTCGGGGCGCACAGATGGGCACTTTTGATATCGCCCACCCTGACATTACCGACTTTATCCGTGCCAAGCGGGAAGACGGCCGGCTCCGCCAATTCAACCTATCCTGCCTCATCACCGACGGGTTCATGGAGGCCGTTCGGGACGACGCAGACTGGGAGTTGGCATTCCCCGCCAATGAATCTGACCTGGCCGAAGCCGACGCCCGCATTGTCTGGCGCCACTGGCCGGTGACGGAAGGTTACCGTACCAACGAAACGGGTGAGGTGGCCTGCAAGGTGTACCGTTCGATCCCGGCTCGCCGGCTGTGGAATCTCATCATGGCCTCAACCTACGACTACGCCGAGCCGGGATTCATCCTGATCGACCGCATTAACGAGATGAACAACAACTGGTTCTGTGAGGATATCCGTGCAACGAATCCCTGCGGCGAACAACCACTGCCGCCTTACGGCAGTTGTCTTCTCGGTTCAGTCAACCTGACGCGGTTCGTGGACACACCGTTTACTGACGGCGCGAGTTTTGATTGGGAACGCTTCAGGAAAGTCGTTAGCGTCTTCTCACGTATGCTGGATAACGTCGTTGAGGTCCATGGCCTGCCGCTCGAGCAGCAGGGTGAAGAGATTCGACACAAACGCCGCCACGGTATGGGCTTTTTGGGACTGGGCTCGACGCTGACCATGCTGCAGATGAAGTACGGGGATGAACCCTCTCTGGAATTCACCGAGCGGGTTGCCCGCGAGATGGCAGAGGTTGGCTGGGAAACCGGCCTTGCGCTTGCCCGTGAGAAGGGGCCTGCGCCGATTATGCTCGACACCTTTGAGGTGACGTCACAGATGCTGGCACAGCGCCCGGAAATGGCTCGGGACGGCTATAAAGCAGGGGATAAGGTTCGCGGCTCCGTGCTGATCGCCAAATACAGCCGCTATATGCAGCAGTTTGACACGGAACTTACCGACCAGATCGCGGAGCACGGCGCCCGCTACAGCCACCACACCTCGATCGCACCCACGGGAACGATCAGCCTGTCTTTGGCCAATAACGCGAGCAACGGCATCGAACCCTCTTTTGCCCATCTCTACAGCCGGAACGTCATCCGTGAAGGCCGCAAAACCAAAGAGAAGGTGGACGTCCTTTCGTACGAACTGCTGGCCTATCGCACCCTGGTCAACCCGAACGCGACGCCCGGCGGCGAGGGACCGAATGCCTTGCCGAACTACTTCATCAGCGCCGACGACATCACCCCTCGTCAGCATGTCGACGTTCAGGCGGCCGCGCAGAAGTGGATCGACTCCTCTATCTCGAAGACCGCTAACGTTCCGACGGATTTTCCCTTTGAGAACTTCAAAGACATCTACATGTACGCCTACGAGAAAGGGCTCAAGGGCTGCACGACCTTCCGCTTTAACCCGGAAGTGTTCCAGGGAGTGCTCGTCAAGGAAGCGGACCTTGAAAACACCACTTACCGCTTTACTCTGGATGATGGCGAAGTGATTGAAGTCAAAGGCAACGAAGAGATTGAATACGACGGCGAGGTGCACACCGCAGCGAACCTCTTTGATGCGCTCAAAGAGGGCTATTACGGCAAGTTCTGACTGCGTTAAGCCGGACTGCTGAATCAGGAAACCAGGCCATGGCCATCAAGATTGCCAAACCCATATCTGAATTTGAGGTGGTATCGCCCGATATACCAGAACCGGCTGCTGAACAACCGGAAGTTTCAACACTCGTCGTAGATACTGACGGACTGCCGGCCAATGTGGTGCAGATGCACGAGAAGGTCGAGCGGCCCGAGATGCTGGTCGGCAGTACCTACAAAATCAAAACGCCGCTATCGGATCA
>CAYSMI010000065.1:0-8328 GCA_964432165.1 uncultured Acidiferrobacter sp. | reverse complement strand
AAACCCGTTGGCATTACCGGCGACACGATGGCCGTGACCGTCATGCACAATGGTTCCGCCACCGATATCACCCGAAACCAGGACAACAAGAATACGGTCAATCCGGCTTTCGGCAAGACCTCACGGCCGTGTCCGCCATTCTGCATCCAGCCGGCGGTTCTGGCTCCCGGGGTTGAGACCATCGCCGAGCGCGAAATGATTCACTATGCCAAGATGATGAGCGATGGGGATTCATCAATCATCGTGGTCGACTCACGGACGCCGGACTGGGTCGCCAAGGGCACCATCCCCAGCGCGATTAACGTGCCGTGGACCAAGTTGAATCCGGCCAAAGGCGCCACCCCAATCGAGATCGCCGAGATCATGCAGGATGTCTTCAATGTTACGGAAAGCGAAGGCTTGTTTGACTTCACTAATGCAAAGACCGCTGTCATGTTCTGCAACGGCATGTGGTGCGGCCAGTCGCCGAACAACATCAAGAACCTTCTGAAGTTCGGCTATCCTTCCCATAAGATCAAGTGGTACCGGGGCGGCATGCAGGACTGGGAGATCCTCGGCCTGAGCACAGCCAAGCCGTAAGTTTTGTACGTTAAAACTTGAAAAAGGCGGGGCATTGCCCCGCCTTTTTTTGGCATCAGCGAATTATCCAGATCAAAGAAGCCATCCTGCCGCACTGTCCCTGGCGCCGGTAGGAAAACCAGCGGTTAGGATCGGCAAACGTACACTGCCTGCTCGCTGCCGCATAATCGACACCGATACGTTTCAACCGCGCCAGAATCAGGCCCGGAAGATCCGCGAGAAAGCGCTCACCCCTGGGCGCAATGTAAGCCCGATCGGCGGGGTCACTTTCGGTCAGTTGATCTCGCACCTCTCCCCCGATTTCAAAAAACTCCTGGCTGATGGCAGGTCCCACCCAGCCGATAACCTCTCCCGAGGCGCTCGGCACGGTGGCGATACCCGCTTCCAGTACCCCGCCCGCGAGTCCGCGCCAGCCAACGTGCAAAAGCGCGACAAAACTGCCCTCGCGGTTACTCAGGAAGACAGGTGCGCAATCCGCGCTCAGAACGGTGCAGACCTTGTGATCCTCGGTCGTAAAACTGCCGTCGGCGACTGACTTCGCGCACAGGTCATCGAGATTCAGGACCGTCGTCCCGTGCTGCTGGCTTAACCACGCAGGCGGATCTGAGAGTCCAAGGGTTTCCTTAAGGGTCTTGCGATTTGCGTCAACGTTTGCGGGCGCATCCTGCACATAATCAGCAAAATTGAATCCGTCGTGCGGATCATCGGGGCGTTCGGCACTACGCTCCGTCGTGAGTGCATAAACGTGTGCCGGCGCAGGCCAGTCGGGCTGAATCCACGTGAGCGCCATAGTGCTCACTGGTCGGACCGCGCATCCGCTGCCAAAGCCCTCGACAGATCTGTGAAGTCTTCCGGCAATGGACTTTGCCAACTCAGGGTTTTTCCTGTGACAGGATGCTCAAGCCCAAGCGCACCGGCGTGCAGTGCCTGGCGCGAAAAACCCTTGAGCTGTAACTCCAGTTCGGCATCCGGCCTGGGCGGCAATTGCACACGGGCGCCGTAAAGCGGATCACCCACCAGCGGGAATCCCAGGTGCGCCATGTGCACACGGATCTGATGGGTCCGACCGGTCTGCAGGGTAATCGCAAGCAATCCATGTGCCCGGAACCGCTCTTTCACGCGGTAGTCTGTCCGGGCCGGCCTGCCCTTCTGGGTGATTGCCATTTTCAGACGGTTTCTTGAATGCCGGCCAATCGGTGCATCGACCGTACCCCCGCTGATGGGACAGCCATTGACGATGGCGAGGTACTCTCTTTTCATCTTGCGTGCCTCAAGCGCCCTAATCAACTCAGTACGGGCAACCTCGCTTAATGCCACAACCAAAAGGCCGCTGGTATCTTTGTCGAGGCGGTGCACGATGCCCGCGCGAGGCAACCCGTTTACCTCGGGGTATCTGTGCAGCAGCGCGTTTGCCAGGGTACCCGAGTCATTTCCCGCGCCCGGATGGACCACGCATCCCACCGGCTTGTCGATCACCGCAATATGTTCGTCTTCATACACGACCGACATCGGTAAAGGCTCGGGCAGCCAGTCAGAAGCTGGCGGGGGCGGGACCTCCAAATACAAGGCTTCATTGCCACAAACCGCCAACCGTGCAGCAGGAATCTCGCCGTTAAGCGTAATCCGGCCTTCTCTCAGCCACCCTTGAAGCTGCGACCGCGAATACGGCGGGAAAATCCGGGGAAGCACCTTGTCCAGGCGCTCGCCCGCCGCCGATGCCGGCACCACTGCCGTCAGCACTTCATCACTGCCCTGTTCAACTGTCACGATCGATATCTTTGTTACGGTGTGGCCGAAAGTATAATAGCCGCTTATGCGAATCTCCTCCGTTCCGTTTTTGTGGCACCGCGTTCTCGCGCTGCCGTTGCTGATCACAGCGATGCTGATGACAGGCTGTGCGATGCTAGAGGAACAAGACAAGACCGCAGGCTGGACAGCAGACGAGTTTCTCAGCGCTGGACAGAAGCAGATGGCCGCTGGTGACTGGGTCGGCGCAATCGATACTTATAAAAAACAACTGGGCCGATTCCCCTATGGCCGCAACGCCGAGCAGGCGCAGTTGGATACGGCCTACGCGCACTTCAAGAACGATGAACCGGCACTAACCGTTGCTGCCGCAGATCGTTTCATCCAGATGCACCCGACCCATCCGAATGTCGACTACGCTTTCTATCTAAAAGGACTTGCCCTGTTTGAGCCGCCCGACAGTCTGTTTGACTCTCTCTCAGGCTATAACCCGGCCAACAATGACATCGGCCCTGTACGGGAGGCGTTCATTGCCTACCAGGAATTGATCAGCCGCTTTCCCAATAGCCGCTACGCACCCGATGCGCGCAAACGCCTGATCTACATCATCAATGTGCTCGCAACGCACGAGGTCGAGGTCGCGCGCTATTACTACGCTATGGGAGCAGACGTCGCCGCAGTGAACCGGGCCCGATCGGTTCTGGAAACTTACCGGAATTCTTCAGCGGTAGAAGATGCCCTCGGTGTGATGGTCAAGGCTTACGCCCGAATGGGTCTCAGCGAGCTCCATAACGACGCGGTCCGGGTGCTGAAACTCAACTATCCTGACAGCCAATATCTCAACTGAAGCCGGAGGTCATCGGATAGCGCCGATCGCGGCCGAAAGCCCGCCGTGTGATCCTGACCCCAGGGGGCGCCTGGCGCCGTTTGTATTCATTGCGCACCACCATGCGAATGACATTCTGAACGACCTGCGGGTCAAATCCTTTGGCAATGATTTCCTCCGCTGCGCAATCGTACTCAATAAACGCCTCGAGTATCGGATCCAGTACCTCATAGGGCGGCAGACTGTCAGTGTCCTCCTGATCATGCGCAAGTTCGGCTGAGGGTGGACGGGCTATGACTCGCTCCGGAATCACTTCTCCGTTTCTATTCCGGTACACCGCAAGTTCGTACACCAACGTCTTGAACACATCCTTGATTACGGCAAAACCACCGGCCATATCGCCGTAGAGGGTGGCATAGCCCACCGCCATCTCACTTTTATTTCCGGTTGCAAGCACCAGTCTGCCGGTCTTGTTGGAAATCGCCATAAGGAGGTTGCCCCGGATTCGGGACTGAAGGTTTTCTTCTGTCGTGTCCTGAGGTAAACCCTGGAAAATCGGCGCAAGCTGGCGGCGGTAACTCTCTACCAGCGGCTCAATCGCAATCACCTCATGGGCAACCCCCAGAGTCTCGGCCTCGGCCCTGGCATCCTGAATGCTCATCTCGCGGGTATAGCGCGAAGGCATCAGGACCGCATGGACATTGTCTTTTCCAAGAGCATCGGCCGCGACGGCCAGGGTCAGCGCCGAGTCAATCCCGCCGGACAGCCCCAGGACCGCACCCTGAAAACCATTTTTCTGTACGTAGTCACGCACGCTTAAACAAAGCGCCCGATAGACACTTTCTTCCCGGGCCAACAATGCAACGGA
The DNA here is from genome assembly GCA_964432165.1 of uncultured Acidiferrobacter sp. Taxonomy (GTDB): domain Bacteria; phylum Pseudomonadota; class Gammaproteobacteria; order Arenicellales; family UBA868; genus UBA868. The sequence goes on along the minus strand of CAYSMI010000065.1, from coordinate 4,309 downwards.
TTTATTCACCGGCTCGATTCCCTGCGACGTGATATCGATACGGGAAAGCGTCTCCTCGAAAAATGCCTCCCGGTAGATCACCTCTCCAGTCGCACTGCAGGCAAACGAACCACCATCAAACACGAGTTCGTCCTGGCCGCCCACCAGATTGATGTAAACAATAGGAACCGCAGACGCTTTGGCCCGCTGGCTCACCACCTGCTCCTCGCGTTCGCGGGCCTTATGCAGGTCGTAGGGAGAAGCGTTTAAATTGACAATTAGGTCCGCCCCTGCCGCTGCACAGTCTGCCACCGGCTGGGCGTGCCAGACATCCTCACAGATGGTCAAACCCATATTGATCCCGTCGATCTGAAACACGCAGGGTTGATCGCCCGGGGAGAAATAGCGCTTTTCATCGAAGACGCCAAAATTGGGCAACTCCCGCTTGAGGTATCGGGCGGTTACCCGGCCATCCGAAATTACCGACGCCGCGTTATAGAGGTGCCCGTGCGCCCGGTGAGGATGACCCACAATGACCGAGATATCGGTAGTCGCGTCAGCCAGTCGTGCCAGCCCCGCGTCAGCCCGGTCAAGAAAATCCTTGCGGAAAAGCAGATCCTCCGGAGGATATCCGGTAATCGAAAGTTCCGGAAAGATAACGACCCGGCAATCAAGCTCTGAGCACGCTCGGCCGGCCGCATCCAGCATCTTGTCGGTGTTCGCGTCGACATCACCAACGGTAAAATTGAGCTGCGCGATTGCAACAGGAAGGCGATTCATCGCAAATGAACAATCATCTGTCTGAGTTTCGGACCCGCAAGGAGCGAGACCCCAATGATAAAGCGGTCGGGGTCAGCATCACAACAAACTCCTCGATGCGCAACATTGATGCCGACCAATGGAATACCATGGTCGATCCGGATAATCCCGCCGTGCGTCATGAATTCCTCCTGGCGTTCGAAGAGAGCGGCTGCTGTTGTCCTGAATCCGGCTGGACACCGTGTCATCTCACCATGCAACTTGATGGGAAACTGATTGGTGGTACACCGTGCTACCTTAAGACGCATTCGTATGGAGAGTTTATCTTCGATTGGGCCTGGGCCAACGCGTACCAGCGCTCCGGCATCCCCTATTATCCAAAACTGCTCATCGCCGTTCCGTTTACACCCGTTGGGGGGCAGCGGATGCTTCATCACCCTGACCACGAGGAGACCTTCATCCGCGACAATATCACGCGGGCGCTTCCTGCCATCGCGAGTGAACTCAAAGCGTCTTCGGTGCACTGTCTTTTCTGTACGGAGAAAGATCTTGATGCCCTTGCGCGCAATGGTTTTGTGCGACGCGAGGGGCGTCAATTTCATTGGCACAACGATCAGTATCGGGGCTTCGAAGATTTTCTGACGAGACTTTCCTCCAAGAAACGCAAGAACATTCTTCGCGAAAGACGCCGGGTCATCGAGCAGGGCATCTCGCTTCAGTGGCATCACGGCAAGGAAATCACCACTGAACACCTGGATCTTCTCTTCTCCTGCTACCGCAATACGATTGCCGAACATGGCTCATACCCCTACCTGAATCGAAAGTTCTTCGAGACCTTCGTACAAACATTGCCCAGTGCAGTGCAGTTGCTTACTGCGCAACACGGCGGCCGATATATCGCCTGTGCTTTTTTTCTCCGTGGCCAGAACTCCCTGTTTGGCCGTTACTGGGGCGCTCTTGAACATGCTTCTGACCTGCACTTTGAAGCCTGCTACTACGCTCCGATCGAATACTGTATCAATCATGGTCTTAAGCGATTCGAGGCAGGCGCGCAGGGGGAACACAAACTCAGCCGGGGGCTGACCCCGCAAACCACGCTATCGGGGCATTGGCTTGCTCATGAGGGTTTTCATGATGCGGTGCGCCGATTTACCGCCGAGGAGGAAATCCACTTGGCAGACTATACCGAGGCCCTGAAGGCGCACTCACCTTTCAGACACAGCGGCAAGCCCGACACCCAGTGCTAGAATGGTTTTGCCATGGCGAGTTTGCCTAAAACCTATACCTTTCCCCCACTGGAAGCCGCATCTCCTGAAGGTCTGCTGGCCGTCGGCGGTGATCTCAGCCCTGACCGGCTGCTCAGTGCGTACCGCCAGGGTATCTTTCCCTGGTTCAGTGACGGACAACCGATCCTGTGGTGGTCACCCGACCCCCGGGCAATCCTGTACCCGGCGCGTGTGCATATCTCCCGAAGTCTGCGCAGGAGCATGCGGACCCAGAACTTACAGATTACCGCCGATCGTGCCTTTGATCGCATCATCCAGGCGTGCGCTGAATCCCGTACTGAACGGGAGGGCACCTGGATTACCTCCGGCATACAAAATGCCTATTGCGCCTTGCACCGGATGGGCTACGCCCACAGCGTGGAGACCTGGCAGAACGGTCAACTGGTGGGCGGCCTTTATGGTCTTGCGATCGGCAAAGCCTTCTTTGGGGAAAGCATGTTCAGCCGGGTTGCCGACGCCTCAAAAACGGCGCTCGCCGGCCTTGCGGCTTCACTCACCACGCAGGGGTATCATTTTATCGACTGTCAGGTCGTGTCTCACCATCTGAACTCTTTAGGCGCACAGGCAGTCCCAAGAAAACGCTTCTCTTGTGAACTCGAGCAAGCCGTGCAGATTCCAGTGAGCGCGGCCACCTGGGATTGGGAAGCACTGGCGCGGGAACTGCCATGACCCGCTACCAGACTGCACCGGATCTCTACCAGTCGACCGCACACGCGTGTCCCTACCTGCCGCGCGAAACTGCAGCAAATCTACTGATTGATCCCAAATACCCGGTGTCCTCTGCGTTCTACGACACCCTGATCCGGAACGGCTTCAGGCGCAACGGCAGTCTCTTTTACCGCCCGCACTGTCCCGCCTGTCGCCAATGCCAGTCGGTGCGGATCCGCGTCAAGGACTTCGTGAGGAATCGGGTATTTCGCAGGACTTGGAAGCGCAACCGAGACGTCTCCATGGAAATCCGGACGCTGGGGTTTCGGGAGGAACACTTTGCCCTGTATCGCAAATACCAATCGGTGCGCCACCCCGGTGACAGCATGGACAATCCCGATCCAAAAAGATACCAGAAGTTCATGACCGAATCGGGCGTAGATACCTTTATGATCGAACTGCGCGTCGGCAGACGACTGCTCGCCGTCTCTGTGCTGGATCACGTTGCGAATGGTCTATCGGCGGTCTATACCTATTACGATCCATCCGAAACCCACCGCAGCCCCGGAACGCTGACTATCCTGCATCAGATAGAACTCACCCGCTCGATCGATTATGAGAATCTGTACCTTGGCTACTGGATCGCAGAGTGTCCAAAAATGTCCTACAAGACCCGGTTTGCTCCGGTTGAGGTATTTGATTCCGCAGCAGGGTCCTGGTCCCAATCCCAGTAAGGCGCTTTACGTGCCCGACATTCCTTTTGTCCGTGAGCATGATTTTCAGTACGGACAGATCGAAGCTCTGGCCCCGGGTATACGGAGACTGACCGCCCGAAATCCAAGCGCCTTCACCTACCACGGCACTGGAACCTACATCATCGGCACCGGGACCGTCGCCGTGATTGACCCCGGACCCGATGATCCATTGCATCTTGATGCCCTGCTTTCGGGCCTTAAGGGTGAGCGTATCTCCCATATTCTGGTGACGCACTGTCACAAGGACCACTCGCCGGGCGCACGCGCCTTGCAGGAGACCTGCGATGCGCCCACCTTTGCATTTGGGCCTCACGGATTCGTACCGCAAGCGCAGGACGAAGGTGCAGAAGAAGGGGTCGATATCGATTTTGAACCTGATGTGCGCTTAGCACACGGGCAACGATTTGATGTTGGGGGGCTTGAACTGGAATGCATTCATACCCCGGGACACACCAGCAACCATATGTGTTTTGCCCTGCCCGCCACAGGCGATGTTTTCAGCGGTGATCATGTCATGGCATGGTCCACCAGCGTCATCATACCGCCGGACGGCGACATGGCTGATTATCTTCGCAGCCTTCAACTCATGCTGGAGCGAAAGGATAAGTGCTACTGGCCGACCCACGGCCCTCCACTACAGAGACCGCATGCATATATCGAGGCACTCATGGCGCATCGCTACCAGCGTATGAATGATATTCTCGAGCTGCTAGCTTTGGAACCGATGCGCATTGCGCAGATGGTGGACCCGCTCTATCCGGGGCTCGATCCGCGGCTGACGGGAGGCGCCAGCCGCTCGATCCTGGCATCCCTCCTTTACTTGATCGACGACGAAAAGATTGCCTCCTCTGGCAATACGCTCCTGAACAGCATCTACCGGCG
>CAYSMI010000064.1:6894-8539 GCA_964432165.1 uncultured Acidiferrobacter sp. | reverse complement strand
AGGAGGGCAGTTTTGGAAATGAGTTTCGTCGGCATTGTTCTGGCCGTGCTGACCCTGGTAGCGGCGTGGCTGATTTGGACCTATAACCGGTTTATTCGACACAAAAACAACGTGCGCGAGGCATGGAGCGGCATTGATGTTCAACTTAAACGCCGGCACAACCTGATTCCAAATGTGATCGAAACCGTTAAGGGGTACATGGGTCACGAACAGGGAACGCTCGATTCGCTGACCCGGCTTCGAACCGGAACTGACGACGGGGAAAGTGTTTCGAAAATTGCGCAACAGGAGAGCAATATCTCCCGGGCGATTGGCGGCGTACTGGCGGTCGCAGAAGGATACCCCGACCTCAAAGCCAATGCCGGTTTTATCGACCTTCAGCAGAAACTTCACGAGACAGAAGAACAGGTACAACTGGCAAGACGCTACTACAACGGGACTGTCCGTGACTGGAATGTCCTGGTCGAGTCTTTTCCCAGCAATCTGATCGCCAGCATTTTCAGGTTCAAGCTGGCTGAATTTTTCGAAATCGAACTGGCCACAGAACGCGCGGTGCCGAAAGTCGATTTCTGATGGCCCGTATCGGGTTCAGGCTGTTTCTTCTCGCGCCGCTGCTGGCGGCGCTTGTCATCCCGTCCACAGCGTTTGCCGAGGAACGCATCCGTCTTTTCCAAAGTGCTGTGAACGTGATGCCGAGCGGCACGCTCAGGGTGACGGAGACGGTCACGGTCGTGGCCGAAGGCAAGAAAATCAAACGCGGAATTTACCGTGACTTTCCAACCGAATACCGCGATCATGAAAACCGTAAACGCCGGGTCGGCTTCCGGTTACTGGGCGTGACCCGTGACGGCCGTCCGGAAGCCCACCATACCGAAACACTCGGTAACGAGATTCGCATCTATATCGGACAGCGCAACCGGATTCTCTCGCCGGGGGAATACCGCTATACGCTGACCTATGAGACGGATCGGCAATTGGGATTCTTTGCCAACCATGACGAGTTGTACTGGAACGCAACGGGTCACAAATGGGATTTCCCGATAGACGAAGCGGTCGTCACCGTAACACTTCCCCAGGGCGTCCCACCGCATCAAATCCAGGTGACAGCCTACACCGGCCCCGCCGGTTCGGTAAACCGCGATTACCGGTCGCGAATCGCTTCCGACGCCTCGGTCGAATTTGTAACCACCGCTCCGCTTGCACCGGGCTTCGGAATCACGGTCGTCGTCGGGTGGCCCAAAGGCTACGTCACGGAGCCGGACACATCAGAGCGTCTGGGATTCTTTCTTAAGGACCATCTCACTCTGGTGATCGGCATGGCAGGTTCAGTACTGGTCTTAGTGTACTTTCTGCTGGCATGGCTCCGGGTGGGACGTGACCCGCGGTCGGGCACCATCATTGCGCGTTTTGAACCGCCAAAGGGTCTGTCCCCGGCAGCCGCGCGATATGTGCTGAACATGGGTTTTGACAGTAAGGTCTTTTCCTGTGCGCTGATCAGCATGGCGGTCAAGCAGCGAATCCGGATCAAGGAAGAGCATGACGGGAAGACCGTCATTGAACGCGATGACGCCGGAGACACCGATCAATTGTCCTTCGGTGAAAAAGCCCTTTACCAGAAATTGCTGGGCCATTCGGGCAGTCTGGA
>CAYSMI010000064.1:2295-6794 GCA_964432165.1 uncultured Acidiferrobacter sp. | reverse complement strand
ATTGCCATCTTAATGGGAGGCTTTGCCGGTACCGTTGGTCTTGGCAACCTGTTGATCATGTCAGCCGCTCTGGATGGCGGCTTCAGCGTGGCGCTAACGCTCGCGGCACTCATCGCCATTAATCTCGTCTTCTACTTTCTGCTGAAAGCGCCTACCCGACTCGGACGCAAGATCATGGACGAAATTGAGGGATTCCGGAAATTCCTCAGCACGGCTGAAAAAAACAGACTGAATACACTCGGCGCGGTGGACGAACGCCTGCTGCTCTTTGAAAAATTCCTGCCCTATGCGCTTGCGCTGGATGTCGCCCAGGAATGGTCCGAACATTTCAGCGAAACGCTGGCACAGGCAGCACAGGAGCCGGGTAGACACTACCAGCCTCGTTGGTACTCGGGCCGATCATGGGAGTCAACGAATCCGGTGCGCTTTGCCAACACCCTCGGCCATACGCTCTCTTCGAGCGTCGCATCAGCGGCGACAGCGCCCGGATCCTCGTCCGGTTTCAGCGGGGGATCTTCCGGCGGCGGAGGCGGTGGCGGAGGTGGCGGCGGCTGGTAACCCAGCCGGACCCAGGATCAGTCGGCCGGCGACCAGCGGGGAGTCCGGTAACCCCCGTCTAACCCGCCGGCCGAAAGTACGAGCTGCCAGAGATGGTTTTCACGTGAGCGAAACGATCCGGCGGACGCCAACAGGTAATAGTCAAACATCCGCTTGAAGCGCTCCCCATAATGCGCCTTAAGGATCGGCCAGGCCTTATTGAAATTGTGGTACCAGGCCATTAACGTGGGATCGTAATCGGCGCCAAAGTTATGCCAGTCTTCGATGGTGAAAAATGCGCCGGCGTGGCGGGCCAGTGCCGATGCGGGAGGCAGGACACCATTGGGGAAAATATACTTCTCGATCCACCGATCGGTAGCAAAACCATCGCGGCCCGCACCGATCGTGTGCAGAAGAAACAACCCCTGGGACTTTAGCAGTGAGCGGGTCTTGCTGAAGAAGGTCCGATAGTTCTTCTGGCCGACGTGCTCAAACATGCCGACGGAGACAATGCGGTCAAACTGTCCTTCGATCTCGCGGTAGTCCCGGACATCGATGTCCACGGGCAAGTCAGCGCAGCGATCGCGGGCCAGTTTTGCCTGCTCCACAGAAACGGTGACCCCGGTGACGTGAACACCATAGTGCCGGGCCATCCAGCCGGCCAAACCGCCCCAGCCGCAGCCGATATCCAGCACCGTCATCCCGGCCTCAAGTTGCAGCTTGGTACAGATCATCTCCATTTTGGCAATCTGCGCCTCGTCAAGACTGCGGGCGCTTTCCCAGAACCCGCAGCTGTAATTCATGTGGGGATCGAGCATCTGTTCAAAGACATCGTTACCGATGTCGTAGTGCTGTTCGCCGACCTGAAACGCCCTTGTGCGGCTTTGACGGTTAAATAAGCGAAAACCCACGATATAAATCAGAAAACGCAGATTATTCCGGACCTTGTCTTCGAGGCCGGCGCGGAAACCGCGCGTAATCATCTGATCCAGTGCCTCGCAGTCCCACCAGCCATCCATATACGCCTCGCCAAGACCCAGCGTACCGTCCCGCGCGATGCGCAGGAATAGATCCTGGTTGTGTACCTGCACATCCCAGGGATCTGATCCGTTAAGGCGGATACCAGCGGGTTCGAGCATCTGCTCGAAACGACGCGTCATCTTATTCATTGGGAATCACTTGCGATCTGACCGTACCGTGGCTTAAGTCACGGTTTGGTACCCGAGCGTCTCATGCGGATTCACTGATCACACCACTCGTTCATTGCCGCCGTCTATCGGGAGCTGGGCACCCGTGGTACAGCGAAACGCAGAACCTGCCATCGCACAGACCATGGCCGCCACGTCGTTCGAGGTCACTTCCTGACGGAGCAGATTGTTTCTGCGGTAGTCCTCTACGCTCATTCCGTAGTGTGCAGCCCGGCCTTCAAGGACTTCGTCAGTCCAGATCGCCGTATCAAAGACCGCATTCGGATGCACGGTATTCACCCTGATGCCATCAGCGGCGAGTTCCAGTGCCAGCACCCGGGCGAGTTGTGTCAACCCTGCTTTGGCAACCGAGTAGGCGCCTGCCGCCGGTCCGGGGGCCGGCACATTCTTTGAACCCACAATGATCACCGAGGGCTCCCAGCCCAGGCGCAGATAGGGAATGCTTTCACGCGCGACATGCATCGCACCGGTCAGGTTGATATCAAGCGAACGCTGCCACTCGTCTTCAGGCATATCCGCCACGTGATCACTCGCGCAGAAGATCCCGGCGTTATTCACGAGAATGTCAAGACCACCCAAAGCAGCCACCGATTGGGCGACCGCGTCGCGTACGGCCTGCGCATCCTTTACATCACAAACGCGGCCCTCAATATCCGGAGTATCAAAGACTTTCAGAACAGAAGGATCCTTATCCAGAACCGTTACCCGCGCACCGTGCTCAGCCAGTGCCAACGCACAGGCCCGACCGATGCCGCTGGCGCCGCCCGTCACAAGCGCACAGCGTCCCTGAAATGCCGGCACGTGTGTCGCTTTTCCGAGTTTCGCCTGCTCAAGTTCCCAGTACTCCACAGCAAAGATGTCCGCTTCGGGTAAGGCACACCAGCCGCCGTGGCGCTCTGCACTTTCGATCGCGGTGATCGTGTGATCCACAATGTCGGAGATAACCCCAAGATCGCTCGACTGCGCGCCAAAGGCCACCGTACCCCGATCCCGCCAGACCGCCCAGCGCGGGGCACAATCCAGTCGGGACAGTGTCCCGTCGGTATGTCGGTCGAAATAGTCCTGATAATCCGAAACAAATTTCGCGACAGCATCTGCCGGATCATCGTCAACCATCAAAGGTACCCGCTTGGTGCGGATCACATGGTCGGGAGTCAAAGGACCTCTTGTTGCGATACTGGCCACGTCCTCTCGCTTGGAAAAGCCATGGCTTTGAGAACCGCCGTCGAAAGTTGCCAGCATCGGGCGGTTCGCGGCGCGACTCACTTCATAACGGACAGCGGCAAGGTCGAGCGCCGCTGCGTCCGATTGACCGTTTGTTGTGGTCGGAGCAGTTCCCAACGCCTGCTCCGCCTCGGTGACGAGGTCAATCATGCGTGCGTAACTTTCCCGCGCATCGTCTGCGAAACTGAAGATACCGTGGTTCATCAGAACCATACCCTCCAGAGTTGCCCAGTCGATGTCCTCTGTCATCTGCGCCACTTTTTTTGCAAGGACGAATCCCGGCATGACATACGGCACCACCAGCAGGCGGTCGCCGTAAAGTTCGCGAATCCGCGCCTCCCCGTCTGGCGTGTTGGTGAGCGTCACCACCGCATCGGCATGGGTGTGGTCCACGAAGCGAAAAGGAATGAGCGCATGCAGGATTGCCTCCACCGAAGGATTGGGTGCGCCGGGATCGAGCATGGCTGCCCGCTGGGCACGCACCATGTCAGCATCACTCAGCACGTCAAAACGGGATAACTGCAGCAAGGCATCAAGTGCCACCGGCGCAAATCCCGCCGCTTCTATAGTCGCAAGATCCCAGCCGCTGCCTTTGACGTACAAGACTTCGTGACCGGCGCCAAAAATGTCGGTGAATTCAGCCTTGACGGAAGTGTTACCTCCCCCGTGCAGCACGAGGTCGGATGCGCGGCCAATCAGGCGTGATGAATGCACACGCAGCGCAAGGGGATCATCCCCGCAAGCAGCCGCTTCGTTATCATTCCAGAGATTCTTCATCTAGCTTCAACGCCTAGCACGTCATTGTGTTTGCCATCCAGAAACCCGTGATTCTAACGGCTCAGGTCTGGTGGAGCTGATCCTCAAGCATCTGCCAATCGTCGCGGGGGATCACCCGGCAGACACTGTCAAGGTCACTGACCCACGACACGGCGCTCAGAAATGGTGTCTCGTAGACCCGGGTCGCATGAGGCCTTGAGGGCGGATTCCAGATCACCGAATCACCGGCGTAATCGACCCAACCCTCATCACCGAGACGAAATCCACACGGACCGCTCAGGTTGAAGTACATCTCGGAGGCCTGATGGACATGATCACGGTACAGGGTACGTGACTTCAGAAAGAACAAACTCAAAAAGAGTTCTTCACTGAAGACGAAGCTGTTGGTGGGGCCAACGAGTCGACAAACGAGATTGCCTTCCCGGAAGCTTTGTCCGATATCCGATCCCTTCTCGTAATAACCATCGCCGCTGCCGCTGTCCGCCTTCCAGTTCAAATACGGCAATGCCTGTGATAATCCATCAGCAACCGCTCTAAGCGAATCCGGAATATGATCAATCGCCAGCTTGAGTTCGCTTTGAAAGTGCGATGGCGTCCGCGGCGGCAAGGGCTCGGCCTGCGTGCCCTCAAGATCAAGAGCCGACAATCGCGAAACCGTCTGCTGTGCCGCCTCGAGAGGATTCCTGATGCTGAGCGCATCACGAAGCGCGCAGATCAATGCGATTACTTTATCTGTCTGCATCTGATGGCATG
>CAYSMI010000064.1:0-2195 GCA_964432165.1 uncultured Acidiferrobacter sp. | reverse complement strand
TCACGAAGCGCGCAGATCAATGCGATTACTTTATCTGTCTGCATCTGATGGCATGACCAATGGCATAGATTCGACCAAGGCGGACAGGGGTTCAGGAGTCATTGCGTCGGGACACACAACAGTAAGGTGGGTCTTTCGTCACACCTCGCAGGCAGCGATGGCTTCATCAGGAGAAAGCGCCACTTGCAACAAAGCGCGGCTTGGCGCCCTCAGGTAACCCGAGTCCGTCATCTTGTCCAGAAAGCGAATGAGTTCATCATAGTAGCCGGCGACGTTCAGCAGTACACACGGCTTGTCGTGCAAACCGATTTGTACCCAGGTCCACATCTCAAAAAGCTCTTCCAGGGTGCCAACGCCGCCTGGCAGCGCAACAAATCCATGGGAGAGCTTCGCCATCAGTGCCTTGCGTTCGTGCATCGTGTCCACGATATGCATTTGTGTGAGGTTCGAATGCGCAATCTCCTTGTCCACCAGTGACTGGGGGATGACCCCCGTCACATCACCCCCGGCCTGCAGCACCGCATCGGCGACCGCACCCATCAACCCAACAGAGGCGCCGCCATAAACGAGTCCAACCCCGTGTGCAACCAGCAGGGAGCCAAACTCAGCGGCCGCCTCGGGATATGCCTCACGATCGCCCTTGCTCGACCCGCAGAATACGCATATGCGCTTCATGCCGTCAGGGTGCAGGACCCACGATGTGCCCTATTGGAAGGGGTGCTCAATTTGTTGACTCGATTTATAAGAAGTTGACAACTAATGTATGATAAGTTTGATTTTTGAGCAATGGATTGGGGTAGAGGATAGGACAATGGCAGGCACGTATATCGACATCACGGCCACGGACGGCTCGGGTCAGTTCAAGGGCTATCTTGCAACGCCCGAGGTGGGCTCTGGGCCGGGCATCCTGCTCCTGCAGGAAATCTTTGGCATCAACTGGCACATCCGGGATGTGGCGGACTATTACGCCGAAGAGGGGTATACCGTGCTGGCTCCCGATCTGTTCTGGCGCATGGAGCCTGGGGTCGAGCTCGGCTACAGCGAAGAAGAGTTTCAGAAAGCCTTCGGGTTCTACCAGCAGTTTGATATCGCAAAGGCGATCGAAGACATGCAGGCGGCGACGTCAGCACTGCAATCCCACGAGGCATGCAAGGGCAAAGTCGGTGCGGTTGGTTTCTGCCTTGGCGGAAAACTCAGTTACCTCGCTGCTGCCCATTGTGATATCGACACTGCGGTCTGCTACTACGGGGTCGGCATAGAAGAAGATCTTGATCTCAAAGACCAGATCACCTGTCCGATGGTGATGCACTTTGCGGAACTGGACCAGTTTGTGCCGGCCGAAGCGCGCGAGCAGATCACGAACGCTTTCTCGGGACGGTCTGAAGTTGAGATTTATACCTACCCGGGTACCGATCATGCCTTTAACACTCCCGGACGGGACTCCTACCACAAGCCTTCGGCGATGATGGCGCATTCGCGCTCGATGGCGTGCTTTCGACGCGCGCTTGGACCCCATTTCAATCTTAGTGAGTTATGGGATGCGCACTGCTACCATGAGTTCGCGACCCGTGATGTGGATGCGACCATGGCAACCATGGTGGCCTCTCCTTATGTCAATCACATTCCGACACTCACGGGTGGTGTGGGTCACGATCAGTTGAAGCGCTTTTACCAGTATCACTTCGTCAATAACAATCCCGAAGATACAAAACTGATTCCCATTTCACGGACCGTGGGCGCCGACCGTATAGTGGATGAGATGGTCTTCTGCTTTACGCATACGAGCGAGATTGACTGGATGCTGCCGGGCATCGCACCCACCGGCCGCTATGTCGAAGTTCCGCTGGTCGCCATCGTCTGCTTCCGCGGCAACAAACTTTTCAATGAACATATCTACTGGGATCAGGCCTCTGTACTGGTCCAGATCGGCAAACTCGAGCCGGGAGAACTGCCTGTCGCCGGCGGTGAGAGTGCCAAGAAACTGCAAGACGAGTCTCTGCCCTCGAATGAACTCATGGGAGCATGGTCATCAAGCGAGGGCAAACCGATTTGAAGCGGTTTTACCCATTAACCAGATAACCTTTCATTCACTCGAACACACTGTCATTTACCCAAGCGCTCTAAGAAGCGCGCATAACAACAGGAGGAGGATTAACATGGTCATGAATCGACGATCGTTCCTGCAGTTAGCAGGA
>CAYSMI010000063.1:0-8760 GCA_964432165.1 uncultured Acidiferrobacter sp. | reverse complement strand
CAGGAAGTCACGGATCAGGCAGTACGTGAAGCACGAAGACGGAGCATATCCGAACGGAAGTCTGAGTCAAATGCAGCACAAGATCAAAGCCAAGTGCCCTGGTTGGCTGGAGGATTGACAGGTTGCGGGTGGTACTCTCTACCCTGAATGGCGGAGAAAATCCTCTATCGCGGGAGTTCTGTATCCGTCTTCCCGCCAGGTGATGGGAAAATAGTTTTCATCCATCGTATTGTCTCCAAGGCGTTTATAGCGGCTGTAGATAGGGCCTGTGCCTTCGTTGAAATGGGCGGGGTCGTAGACTGCGTCACTGCGCATGCCGTGCATTACCAATGAGCGTCTGGGATTAGGGGAGTGGTTAAACCCGGAACCGTGCCAGGTCCATCCGTGGTGGAACGAGCCGCCGCCTCTTGGCACCTCTACATAAACGATCTCGGGTTCAATGCCTTCTTTTTCAGCCGCAATCTCCATATAACGTCGGTAATCTTCCGGCCCGTGGAACTCTCCCTCGGGTTTGGAGTGATGCCATCGATGAGAGCCGCGGACAAATTCAACGGTACCGCCATCTTGAGTCGTTTCATCTAGCGCGATCCAGCAGCTCAGCAGTTCAGAAGGGCTGTACCAGCTCAGGAATGAATTATCCTGGTGGTATCCAAGGGCCCGGGTGTGTGGGGGCTTCCATAGGACATTGTCTGACATCACCCGGGTGCCGGGCCATTCTCCCAGTGTGGCGATTGCTTTGCCGATATCGGGCCGAGTGATGACCTTCGCGACCGCAAGATTCGCCTTCCAGCCGTTGCAGATCTGTCGGGTCAGTGAGGGGTCTCCTGTGCCTTCCTGCCAGTTGACCTCGTCCGGGGTAATGCCGGTTTCAAACTCGCCTCTGAAAAGCCGTTCGAAACTCTTTCTTAAGACCTCAACCGTGTCGTCGTCGATCAGCTTCTCGACAACGAGAAATCCGTCCCGGTCAAAGTCGGCTTTTTGTTGAGGACTAAGTTCAAGCATTTATTGCTTCTAAACGTTCTGCACAATACACGTTGTGCTTTGTCCATTAAGATTCAGACAATCTGGCGTAGTTCACAGATGTGTTCTTTGCGAACGCCGCAACAGCCCCCGATCACCTGAGCCCCTTGATCCATCCAGCCTTTTGACGCAATGGCGTAGTCTGCAGGAGATATCAGATCATCATAAATCGCTTTTGTTTCAGCTCTGTCAAATTGGCAGACGTGCGCGTACACCCCGATGGCGCCATTCCAGTGGGACTTCAAGATATCAAGACACTCACCAATGTAGTCAACCTCGGTGTGCATGATGTTGATCAAGGGCAGGTTCTTCTCTTTTACCGCCGCGAGAGCATCCACTAGAGGTTCACCGCCCAAAAGGCACATCTTGCCATCTTTGGGTTTTGCAGAGACACCGGCCCAAACAGGCAACCCGCTCGCCTGAGCGCCGTCAATGCAGGCCAGCAAGCGGTCTATGTGACTCAGCATCTCCAGCATAATGAGATCACATCCGCCTTTCGCCATAAGCGCGGCCTGATCCCGGCTGTTCGCCTCCAGTTCTTCTAAAGACGGCTTATCTTTCGTCCACATCCAGTGGGTAATTCCGCCGGCAACCAGCACATCGGGCTTGCCGGAATTGTCTCTCGCGTCGTTTGCGAGCCGAACAGCCGCATTGGTCAGGTCTTCGAATTTATCCTCGATACCGGCCGAGCGAAGGCAGTGCCGGGAGGAACTGAAGGTGTTGGTGATAATGATTTCTGCCCCGCAATCGATGTACTCCTCGTGAATAGTTCGCACAATTTCCGGGTGCGAAAGGGCGGCTCCGCTATTCCAGGTGTTGACTACCTGGGGAACGCCCCGTCGCTCACACTCCGTGCCGGTTGCGCCGTCTATGAGTATGCGCTCGCCGCGGCAGATCCGATTCCAAACTGACTGATAGCGTTCAGTCGTCATCGTTTATGTTTCTCCTTTTTTTCTTCCCCAGACTTTTACGCTTAGTGCGAATTGCTGAGCGGGGTGTCGCCGAGGGTGGCGCCCCCTTCCAGAACAATTTCCTGCAGGCGATAGCTCCAGCCCTCCAGAAGCATGGTCTGCGCGGCCGCTTGTTGCTCTATGGGAAATCGGGTCGTCGGGATTGTACCGGCCTGGTCAACGATCTGCGCAGCGAGCTCCTCATTGCCAAGTTCGGTCATCTGGCTGCGGACATAATCCCTGATATCCTCAGGCGTAACGGGCTCCATGCTGATTGAAGACACGTGTGCGCTAAGCTGTTCAGTAACCGAATCCGACGTCAACGGTTCGCCGGTTCCATTAATAAACACGCCAGTATGCGCCGTTGATTTGGGTAGCCAGGTCATTACCCATTCCGGGATTATTAAATCCCAGGATTCACGCGTGGCGGTATTGGGCCTGCGCCAGACGCGGGTTTCTTCATCAATATCAGACCAGTTCATCCGGGTAATATCCTCGAGAGGTTGACCAGTTGCCAATAAAAACCTGTGGACCAGCGGTAGGTCAGGCCACATAGCGAGAATCTCCGCATCCATCAGGTTACGGTGGTTTTCCTGTTCAGTAGTCACCAGATACCTATTTAAGAGGCTTGATCAGCCGATTTAGAGACGCCATAAATTGCCTCAAAAGGAAAACCTCGCAAAGCGAAAACCGACGACATCCTTTCTGAAAACTTCTTACTCAACAGTGCTACCTCATCTGCCTGAAAGGGTCTAACCTATGCGAACAGATCTCTCAGGTGCGGGTTAAGAAATACACCGTCCGGATCCAGGGACCGACGCAGTTCCTTAAAGTCATGGTAGCGAGGAAACTGCTGGGCCAGACGTTCGGCAGTCATGAAATGCAATTTCCCCCAGTGTGCTCGGCCGTCGCGTCCGTAGAGATGCTGATCGCATGCACGCAAATAGTCCCAATAATCTGTTCCAGGCTTCCCCGCGACAGAAATAACCAAATTAGCGCGTTCATAATTCGGACTCATCCATGCCTCTTCGGGCCCTACAAATCGAAGTTCCATTGGATAAACACTATCTGGCAGAAGCGACAACATTAAATCCCGATGGGCTTCGAAGGCTTCAATACCTTGTTCGGCAGGAATGAAATATTCGAACTCGTGAAAGTTTGGTTCGAAAACTGCTGGATAAATCTTATATGAGTGATCAATTCGGGAACCGACCTCCTGTCCACCGGATCCAGGGGGTTCGTTGGTCTCGGAGTAAAGCTTGACGTAGCAGTCGTCTGCTTTGGCAATGGGGAACCCGTAAAGCGCTGATGATCCATCGGTCGGCATCCAAAAAAATGAAAAATGTCGATAGGTTGTGAGAAGGTCATCCCAGCGTTCACGCAATTCCTGTATCGGCATGATTTCGATATTCTCTTTCAGAATATAGGCGGGTGCCACGGACATCGTCACTTCGGTCACAATTCCCATGGTTCCGACGGCACATTGCAGCCCATGAAACATATCCGGGTGTTCGGCTAGGCTGTACTGGCGTAAATTTCCCTCGCCATCAATTAGCTGGCAGCCCACCATCTCTCCGGAAAAACTTCTGAAGGCCAACCCAGATCCGTGAGTGGCGGTCGAGATTGCGCCGATCAGAGTCTGGGTGTCGATATCACCCTGGTTTTTCAGAGCCAGTCCTGCGTCTAGCAGAGGAGCCCCAAGGTCCGAGATAGGTGTTTGCGCTTTTGCGGTTACCGTCTTTGCAACGGGATCAATGTTCACAATACCACGCAATGACTTGGTATCCAGAAGGACACCGTCGGTCGAGACTATTGGCGCGAAAGAATGACCTGTGCCATAAGTGCGGATCACTTGCTTGGCCGCCTGGGCCCGAACGATGGCCTCGGATATCTGCTCCGCATCTGTTGCGGTCTCAATCCTGACAGGCTCGCAGGTTTGATTGCCAACCCAGTTGACCCATTGAGATTTATTACCCACTACATCTTCCTGTAATACTGAATAAACGCCAGATCATTAATGAAGAGAAGCAAACAGGCTATCAAGATAATCCCAACGCCTCTTTTCTTGTTTTGCTCCAGGACTGAATGATCCGGTCAGCGATAATGGCGATGAGTGCCATGCCCAATCCGGCGACGAGACCTTTTCCTGCATCGGCAGCACTTAACGCGATATAGACTGATTGTCCCAGTCCTTTACTTCCAACCAGTGCTGTAATGACCAGCATAGCAAGGGCAAACATCACGGTCTGATTAAGGCCCAGCATGATCTCGGGAACAGCCAGCGGCATTTTTACTTCCCAGAGCAGTTGTCTGCGAGTGCAGCCCATCGCCTGTGCAGCTTCTACGACTTCTGTCGGCACGTTACGTAACCCATGTTCGGTGTAGCGTATGACGGGAACGATGGCGTAGGCGATGATGGCGAGGAAAGAGGTAAATTCGCCGATCTGAAAAAACATCAGGAACGGAATCAGAATCACGAAAAGCGGCATGGTCTGAAGTGTGTCGTTAATCGGCCGGATAAAGTTTGAGACACGATTGTTCTGACTGGCCCAGATTCCTGTAGTGCCGCCTATCAGTAGACAGGTCACGACCGCAGCCAGACACATGTAGACGGATGTCATCGCCTCTGACCATACCCCAGTAAATAACATGAACAACCACCCGAAGAGTGACAACAGCGCAGTCCTCCTTCCGCCAACCTGATATGCCAGCAGGGTGACCACGAGGATTATCGAGAGCCAGGGTAACGAGGTAATGCCAAAGTACAAGAGTCCCCCGACCAAGACCACCGCGATTGCCGGTCTCCAGTTTATTCTGACAAACAGCCAGATCGCGAGCAGGGCGATCGCGAAAGCATAAAGGCCGACCATCCACGGCGTGAGGGAAAATCCCCAGGAAAAAGGTGAGATCGCCTTGGCGAACCCTACCTTGATAGGCAGCAGATAGTAAAAGAGAAAAGATTTCTTGATCGCGTCAGTGACTGACGCATAATTGGCAGTAACGTATCTAAGTGCATCGTTGATCGGGTCCGCCGGATAGAAAACAAGCGCTTCCGGGTAGATCCCGATGAGCGGTACGAAAAACGACAGCACGATGAATCCTATGGTAAGGCCAAGGGCGACCAGCCACGGTTTCCACCGTTCGGAGGGGCTCAGATGGCGCCGCTCGACGGCGCGGGTCCGGTCGGTAAAGCCCCAGCTGATCCGATCCAGCACCATGGCTATAAGGGCGATCACAATGCCAGCCAGCAGACTCTGACCGAACTGTGCCTTACGCATGGTGCTCAGCACCTCCCAGCCGATGTCTGCCGAACTACCGATGATCGCGGCAATGATCACCATGCTCAGCGCCGCCATGGTGGTCTGGTTAACACCAATCATGATGTTAGGAAGGGCGCTCGGTACCCGAACCCACCAGAATAATTGCCGTCGGGTAGAGCCGGACATGAGCCCGGATTCGAGGACTTCTGGAGGTACCTTTTGTAAGCCCAGTATCATGTTGCGGACCATGGGCGGGCAGGCATAGATGGCGCTGGCGACAACACCGACAACGGGGCCAAAACCGAACAACAGCAGTATGGGGATTAGGTAAGCAAACGTCGGCACCGTCTGCATAAGGTCCAGTGTCGGTTGGACGATCGCGTTGACCCGCCCTGACTTGTAGGCTGCAATGGCGAGCAGACATCCGATGCCGATCGCCAGGGGAATAGATGTCAGCACTATGCCGAGGGTATTCATGCTCGGCAGCCAATAGCCCGTGATGACCATATAAAACATTGCAAATGCGGTGAACACAGCAAGCCGCCAACCCGAGGCGATGTAAGCAATCACACAAAACAGCGTGGTCGTGGCTGGCCAGGGCAGCCACTGAAGCAGTGCCTGGGCACCGTCCATAGGCCAGGCCAGAAGCCAGTTAATAGACCGAAAGAACCACTTGAAGCTCACGATAAACCAGTCCATAAACATATTGATCCATTGATCTACAGGAAGGGTCAACGCTTTGGGGAACTTGGCCAGCCAGCCGATCTGACCCGTGAGCGAGATAGCGGTAGTGGTAACGATGAGCACCACAATCCAGGGGAGGATGCCCCGGTAATCGCGTCTCACTACGCTTGATCTCACTCCGATAAGTCCTCGGATGCGGCAAGGGCATGGACGACGGACTGTGCTGTTACTAGACCTGTTGGGGTTCCATCCGCCTCAACCACAATGCCCTCCGGGTGCTCACGAAAGAGCGGCATAATGTCTTCCAGCGTGGATTCCGCATCGACCTTGCACGTCAGTCCATCGGTTGATAACCCAGATTCAGCAATCTCACCCGCTGTGATTACCCGGACCCGGGGTACGTCCTTGGTGAATTCCGCGACGTAATCATCTTCGGGATGCAAAACGAGTTGGGCCGGCGTACCGATCTGTACGACTTGACCGTCTTTCATGATAGCGATCCGGTCGGCCAACCTCAGCGCTTCAAGAAAGTCGTGGGTAATAAAGACGATCGTCTTGTGCAGTAACTTCTGCAGGCGCAGAAACTCATCCTGCATCTGCCTCCGGATCAGAGGGTCCAGAGCGCTGAAGGGTTCATCCAGAAACCAGAGCTCCGGCTCGACCACGAGGCTACGGGCGATGCCTACACGCTGCTGTTGCCCGCCTGAGAGTTCTCTTGGGAAACTATCCTCGCGCCCGTCGAGGCCCACGAGGTTAATCACTTCCTGCGCCTTCTCCTCCCGCTTCGCCAGTTCGATACCTTGGACTTTGAGGGGAAAGCAGATGTTCTCAAGCACGGTGAGATGGGGCAGCAGTCCGAAGTTCTGGAACACCATGCCCATCTTGTGACGACGCATATTGATCAGCTCAGCTTCGTCAACTTTCAGCAGATCTTTACCGTCCAACAGGACCTCACCGGCAGTCGGCTCCACCAGGCGGGAAAGGCATCGGACCATCGTCGATTTGCCGGAACCGGACAATCCCATGATGATAAAGATCTCGCCGGCATAGACTTCAAAGCTGACATTACAGGCGGCGCCGATATGCCCGGACTGGCCCAATGCCTCATAGGTGGCCGCGATGTCGGCAACCTTTCCGCTCTTGTCATCGAAGAATTGGTCGGGATTCTCGCCGTAGACCTTCCAGACATTACGGCAGGAGATTTTGACTGTATTCCCGGGCGAATTCATGAGTCAGTTGAGGTGGAAAAATAAAAAACGGCGATAAGTATCGCCGTTTTTTATTCACTTGGTTAGTGTTTTTTACTGCGTAGCAGCATCAACCCAAGGCTTCCATTTCGCTTCGTTTGCATCTACCCAGGCAGAGACGACATCTTCGAGCTTGTTACCTTCCTGATCGATGGCATTCATCATCGGAATCTGATCATCGTTGGTCAAGGTATAGGCTGATAGAAGCTCGTGCGCTGCCGGCCACTTGTCCTTAAGGCCGGTCCAGGCCATTTTCTTGATATAGCCTCGTGCCCAGTCACAGTCCCAGGTCGCATTGGGATTTACACCAACCGCTGGATCATCATGACAACCCTCTTCGTAAGGTGGGAGGGCGACATTGGTCAGGTTCACCACGGCATGCAGCCAATGGGGTTCCCAGAACATGATCAACAAGGGTTCGTTACGGGCCTCAGCACCTTGGATCTCTGCAATCAGGGCGCCTTCACTGCCGGCAGGTACGGACGTGTATTCCAACTCCCAGCCTTTGATACGATCGACATTGCTCGTACCCCAGTCTGCCGGATAATCTACGAACCGGCCCTTGGGGAATGTTTCGGCATTGGCGAAAACTTCGGTACAGCCGTTCAGTGCGTTGTAGTCGGGTAAACCCGGGCACTTTTCCAGGCCTGCGTTATTCACAAACCAACTCTCGACAGGCACCAGTCCGAGATCGCCAATTTCCTCAACGTTGCCAGACGCCAGAGCTTTATCGTAGTGCTCCCCAATGTTGGAACTCCAGATCTCGAGAGTCGCAGATACGGTGTTGTCCTCAAGCGCCTGCATCTGGGGGTAGTAACCAGCAGTGACATACTCCACGCTGTATCCCATGCGTTTCAGGATTTCCCCGGCCACATGCGTCGAAATGTGCTGACCCGTCCACTCGTTGACCGCGAGTTTGATCGGCTCGCCTGTAGCACCCATACCAGCGGCTGAAACCTGACCTGTCCAGATCAGGGCGGCTCCCAGTGCGATGCATTTAAGTAACTTCATCTTACCCTCCTCTATTTTATTGGCTGATTATGTCGTATCGATTTACGATTAACGTTTACCTTGCATACGTCAGCTTGATTATCAGGTAGCACTGCAGCAAGGGCAAGGTTAATCCTTAAGTTCAGTCAACGTTCTATCAGTCGGTTAAATTGACAACTAAGCATAAAAAATCAATGACTTATTAAAACTCACCTGCTATTGCATATGAATGGCTGAGCGGGATGCCCCCGAGGGTTGTGTCGCTAACTTAAAGGATCCACAACAGCCTTCCGGAAAGTCCATGATTGTCTGTCTATCAGAACCCAAAGCTGACTATCCGCTGGGGGGAGTGAACTCGACTTGTTTGACTGCGTTTCTTATGTCGTCGATATTGACGGCTTCCAGGGTGATGGGATTGCTGACAGTTCCGCTTGCCTTCGCTTTGAGGGTCATTGCGGCGATCTGTTCAAAGGAGTCCGCGTCGGATATGACATAAAAGTCATATACGCCCCGGGTTAGACAGTAGTCGACTAATGTCGCACCAACGCTTTTGTGCATAACTTCCATCACTGCTTTGCGATCTGAGTCGCCATCGATCAGTCCTGCTGT
>CAYSMI010000062.1:0-8908 GCA_964432165.1 uncultured Acidiferrobacter sp. | reverse complement strand
GGCGATCGGGTCCTCGCCCAGGTCGATAAGTCCCCCGAAGTTCTGCTGCTGTATCTTGCGACGCTGCGCTTAGGCGGTGTTTTTGTACCCCTGAACACCGCGTATACCCCGACGGAACTTGCCTATTTTCTGGGTGACGCCACACCCAGACTCTTTGTGGCAAAACCCGAAAACGCATCAACGTTGCAGGAGGCCGCGTCTCACGCGGGGGCAACCCTGCTGACGCTCGGAAGCAATGGCGAGGGGACTCTGGTGGATGCCGTTACGGCGGCAGACCCGCACACACCCATTGCCGAGATT
This sequence comes from uncultured Acidiferrobacter sp., assembly GCA_964432165.1. Taxonomy (GTDB): domain Bacteria; phylum Pseudomonadota; class Gammaproteobacteria; order Arenicellales; family UBA868; genus UBA868. Next base: position 8,608 of record CAYSMI010000062.1, on the reverse strand, counting down.
AGCGGTGACGATATTGCGTCGATCATTTATACCTCTGGAACCACCGGACGCTCCAAAGGCGCGATGCTGAGCCACGACAACCTGGCCAGCAATGCACTTACGCTGATCGACCTCTGGGGCTTCGTCGAAGATGATGTGCTGCTGCATGCCCTGCCGATCTATCACGTACACGGATTGTTCGTGGCTGTGCACTGCGCCATGCTGCGCGGCATCCCGATGCGCTTTCTGCCACGATTCGACGTTGATGAAGTGATCCGGCAACTACCCTCGGTCACCGTCATGATGGGAGTGCCCACCTTTTACACGCGACTCATGGATACGCCGGGCTTTAACCGCGATCTGTGCCGGCAGATGCGTCTATTTATCAGCGGCTCGGCGCCGCTGCTGGCACAGACCTTCGAGGCTTTTTGTGCCCACACCGGTCACCGGATTCTTGAACGTTACGGGATGTCAGAGGCCAGCATGATTGCCTCGAACCCGCTCGAGGGCGAGCGGGTCCCTGGAACCGTGGGCTTCGCCCTGCCCGGGGTCACACTGCGCATCTGCGACGCCGGACATCAGACAGTCACTACCGGCGACACCGGGGTGCTGCAGATGCGCGGTCCGAATGTCTTCAAGGGCTACTGGCAGATGCCGGAAAAAACGGCCAGCGAATTTACCGATGACGGGTTCTTTATCTCCGGCGACATGGCCGCAATGGACGGTAAAGGGCGGGTCCGGATTGTCGGGCGGGAAAAAGACCTGGTGATCAGCGGCGGCCTCAATATCTACCCCAAAGAAATCGAAGATGCGATTGATGTGCTGGAGGGCGTCAACGAGACCGCCGTGATCGGTGTGCCCCACGCAGACCTGGGTGAGGGGCTGGTGGCAGTGATCTGCCCCCTGCCGGGCGCCGTTGTCGACGCCGATAGCGTGATCAGGGAACTCAAGACCCAGCTGGCCGGATTCAAAGTGCCCAGACGGATTTTTACCGTGGATACACTGCCGCGTAACGCCATGGGCAAGGTGCAGAAGAACCTGCTGCGCGAGCGCTACGCGCAAGCCTTCGATTCTTAAACGCCCCGGGCTAAAGCTCTGTGTATTTTCTGGCGTTGCCCCGGGCTTTATCCACCGGGTATCGGTGCCGGTTCTTTTCCAACTTGTCCCAGGCCGCCTGCTCGATATCAACCCCCAGGCGTGACGCAAGGCGCAGCGTATAAATCAGGACATCGGCGAGCTCTTCCGCCACCGCGTCAAGGTCCCCGGGCGCCAATTCCCCGCTCTGGCGCTCGCTCAGCCACTGGAAGTGCTCGGCAAGTTCGGCGGCCTCCACCATCAGTGCCATCGAAAGGTTCTTGGGAGAATGAAACTGCTCCCAGTCCCGCTCTCTGGCAAAGTCATCAATGGCATCGGTCAGTGCCTGGGTGGATCGGTCACTCATCTTCGGGCCGCTCACTCGGGTGTTCCGGTGAACGCGTTGAAGTCTGCCAGGGTATCGTCGACTGCGGCCTGCAGAATGCGCCGGCCGTGATCAACGCTCGCCAGGCCGGGATTGGAACCGATACGCCCGTCCGGAAAACTGCGCCGGTAATCCGCCGCATCGCGGATGGGACCAGACCCCGCCTGCGGTGGCGTCAGGCTGACGGTCTTCACGGCTTCAGGGTGGGCATACCAGCTCAGCGAAACCTCGGAGGGGGTGGCATGGCTGCCTTCGGCGTCACCAAAAAGTTTCCTGGAGAGCGCCCTGACGGCCGGTCCCATCCACCAGTTACGCAGTTTGAGCCGCGGTGCAACGTCATCTCGACCCGCGAAACTGGTGCGCGACCAGACCTCGGAAAACGCCGCGTTGATCGTGGCCACATTACCACCATGGCCATTGAGGAAATACACGTGGGTAAACCCGTGCCGGAGTAGCGACTCAATGACATCGCCTACGAGGGCCAGCAGTGTCGAGGGACGCAGGGCTATGGTGCCGGGAAACCCCAGGTGATGCTGGGCCATGCCTACCGAGAGCGTCGGACCGATCAGCACCGTGATGTGTTTCGCCATCTCGTGGGCAATCGCGGTCGGGCAGATCGCGTCCGTGCCGATGAGCCCGTTTGGGCCATGCTGCTCTGTCGATCCGATCGGCACAATGATGGCGCTTGAGGTTTTGAGATATTCCTCGACCTCGGGCCAGGCGGCAAGGTGCAGCAGCATTACCGACGTGACCCCGTGAAAAGTACTGGGCACATCATGGCGTCGATCGCGCCCGGATCTCGCTCAGCGTCGCGGTATGGGCAATGGCTTGTGCATCTGTGACGAGTTCAATCAGCGTACTGCCTTGTGCCGCCAATGCGCGGCGCAGGGCCGGACCGAACTCGCCAGTCTGCGTAACCCGCTCGGCGGCAAAACCATAAGCGCCGGCGAGCGCCGCAAAGTCCGGGTTGTGCAGGTCCGTGTTCCGGGTCCGGCCGGGGTAGTGCATCTCCTGGTACATGCGAATGGTGCCCAGCATCGCGTTATTGACCACGATGACAATGATCGACAATCCCTCCTGCACGATGGTCGCAAGTTCCTGACTGGTCATCTGGATATCGCCATCACCCACCACGGTAACCACCTGGCGATCGGGATACTCGAGTGCTGCCGCCACAGCTGCCGGGATGCCGTAACCCATGGAGCCGCTCGTTGAAGTCAGCTGCCTACCGTTACCACGGAACCGAAAGAAGCGGTGCAGCCAGCCGGTGTTGTTGCCGGCCCCGTTGCAGACGATGGCATCGTCGTCGAGGGTTTCGCTGAGCTCGCTGATGACAGACGCCAGGTTGACCTCACCGGGCGTATCACCGGGAGTGCTCCAGTTGAGGTACGACTCGCGCAGCCGCATCGTCTCTTCTGCCCAGGGAGGTGTCGCCGCCGGCACCAGATTCGAAAGCGCCAGTGCAAATGCGGGTGCAAGCGCCGGTATCGCCAACGTGGGGTAGTACACACGACCGAGTTCTTCGGCCCCGGGAAACACATGGATCAGTTGCTGGTCCGGCATCGGCACCTTGAGCCGGCTGTAATGCTGGGTGGTCACCTCGCCGAGGCGTATCCCCAGGGCAATCACCAGGTCAGCATCCAGCAGAGCGGTTTCGAGCTTCGGATTGATGCCGATGCCCACATCGCCGACGTAGTGCGGATCGGTATGATCGAACACATCCTGATAGCGCCATGCAGCTGCCACGGGAAGCTGCCAGCGCCCGGCAAATTCGCGCAGTGCAGCACGCGATGGCACATCCCAGTTGCGCCCGCCCGCGAGCAGCATCGGTCGTTTGGCCTGCCCCAGCAACTCGGCAAAACGCTCGATGTCGGACACGGCAGGTGATAGCTGAATCCGCTGGCGGGCGGGAAGATCCTCTACCTCGGCGGACTCGCGAAGGACATCCTCGGGCAGAACCACGACGACCGGGCCCGGGCGACCGTTGCAGGCGGTGTGAAAGGCGCGGCTCATCGCCTCAGGGAGGCGCGCCGCGTCGTGGACCTGCTCGACGTGCTTGGCGAGCGGGCCATAAAAGCGGGTGTAGTCGATCTCCTGAAAGGCCTCACGGCAGAGCGTATCGCGGCTGACCTGGCCGATCAGCAGCACCACCGGGGTTGAATCCTGCGCAGCGACATGAATACCCGATGCCGCGTTGGTTGCCCCGGGGCCGCGCGTCACAAAACACACGGCCGGCCGGCCCGTCAGCTTGGCGCTGGCCTCGGCCATCATCGCGGCGCCGCCTTCCTGGCGGCAGACCACAGTCCTGATACCCGTGGCGTCGTGCAATGCATCAAGTGCCGCAAGAAAACTCTCACCCGGCACACAGAAGATGTGCTTTACCTCCTGTGCTGCCAGGGCATCGACCAGGATCTGGCCTCCACTGCGGCCGGTCGACCGGTTCGATGAAGACATGTTCAGTCTTTGGTGGGCTTCTTACTGGACTTTTCGGAGCGACGCGGCGAGTTGGTCGGAGCATCTTTCACCAGACCCGCGGAGCGCATGAAGCTCTGCTGCACGTCCTGCCAGGTCTCGAGATTGCGTTTGGCCATCTCTGACATCACGCCCACCGATGTCTGTCCGAGAAATTCGGTGAGGCGGTCCTGATACACCTGCTGCTGCTCGACAAAGAGCTCGAGACTGCGGTTGAGGTAATCGGTGAACATCTTCTGCGTGCTGCCGCCGTAAAAACGGATCAGATGGGTGAGGATTTCCGTCGTGAAAAGCGGCTGGCCGCCGCTTTCCTGTTCATTGATGATCTGCAGCAGAACGGCGCGGGTCAGGTCGTCACCGCTCGCAACATCGACGACCTCGAACTCTTCGCCCTCTATGATGAGCTGCCGAAGGTCCGAGATGGTGATGTAACGGCTGACTTCCGTATCGTAAAGCCGCCGGTTGGGGTACTTTTTGATGGTGCGCATGGTGGCTGTGGGTCCCCGTTATTGTGCGGTGCAATAATAACACCCCGGGGCGAGAGGCCGCGGCCAACGCACATCAGTACATGTGCTGACCGCCGTTGATGGACAGTGTCGAACCGGTGATAAAAGTCGCGTCGTTAGCTACCAGAAACTTCACCGCCCGGGCGATATCGCTCGCGTAACCCAGCCTGCCGACCGGAATGGTGGCAATAATCTTCTCCAGCACCTTTTCCGGAACCGCCCGCACCATATCCGTATCGACGTATCCGGGCGCGATGGCGTTGACTGTTACGCCCTTGGCCGCCCCTTCCAATGCCAGCGCCTTGGTGAAGCCGTGGATACCGGACTTGGCGGCAGCATAGTTCACCTGACCGTACTGGCCCGCTTGGCCGTTGACGGACCCGATGTTGACGATACGGCCAAATCCGCGCTGGCGCATGCCGTCGATCACGTTACGGCACATGTTGTAGCATGACGACAGGTTGGTCTGGAGCACCGCATTCCACTGCTCAAAATCCATCCGGTGCAGTGTGCCGTCCCGGGTGATGCCGGCGTTATTGACCAGAATCCCGGTCGGTCCTAGGTCTGCCTCGATCTTTGCAACGCTCTGGGCGCACTGATCAAAATCCGCAACATCAAACCGGTAAACGCTGATACCGGTTTGCGCCTTGAATGCCTCGGCGGCTTCGTCATTGCCGGCATAGGTCGCAGCCACCTTATGGCCGTCTTCACTGAGGGCCGTCGAAATGGCGGCGCCGATGCCGCGCGTTCCGCCGGTAACTATTGCTGTGTGTGACATCTGTTCAGTCCTCTTAACTAATCGCGTGGTGTCTTAAGTCAAATAAATATGGGAGATCAGGAACGTTCGACGCACATTGCGATGCCCATACCGCCGCCGATACACAGGGTGGCAAGGCCGCGGTGTACATCGCGGCGCTTCATCTCATAGAGCAGGGTCGTTAGCACGCGCGCACCCGAAGCACCGATGGGATGCCCAAGCGCAATGGCGCCGCCGTTGACGTTGACCATCTCAGGATTCCAGGCCATCTCCTGGTTGACCGCGCAAGCCTGGGCGGCGAAGGCCTCGTTCGCCTCGACCAGTTCAAGATCACCGATGGTCCAGCCCGCTTTTTGCAGTGCAGCCGTGCTGGCCGGGATGGGACCTGTTCCCATAATGCTGGGATCCACACCGACCGTAGCCCAGGAAACAATGCGCCCGAGTGGCGTGATGCCGCGATCGGCAGCTGCAGCGACGCTCATCAGAACAGTTGCTGCTGCACCGTCGTTGAGGCCCGAGGCATTACCGGCAGTGACACTGCCTTCTTTATCAAAGGCCGGGCGCAAGCCCGCGAGACTCTCGGCCGTGGTGCCAGGGCGCGGATGCCCATCAGTATCGACCACGGTGTCGCCTTTTCGGCCTTTTACGGTCACCGGCGCAATTTCGTCGTTGAAGCGGCCTGCCTTTTGCGCGGCTTCCGCCTTTTGCTGGGAACCGGCCGCAAAGGCGTCCTGCATCTCGCGGGAGATACCAAACTGCTTGGCGACATTCTCCGCCGTGTTGCCCATGTGATATCCGTGAAAGACATCAAGCAGACCGTCGACCAGCATGGTGTCGATCATCTCCAATGCACCGAGTTTCTGACCGTCTCGAAGGTGTGCACAATGCGGCGCGCCGCTCATGCTCTCCTGGCCGCCGGCGACAACAATATCGGCATCCCCGCTGCGGATGGCCTGATAGCCTGCGGCCACGGCACGAAGCCCCGACCCGCACAACTGGTTGAGCACCAGCGCGGTCTTTTCGACCGGAACCCCGGCGCCGACCGCTGCCTGACGCGCAGGATTCTGTCCGGTGCCTGCGGTCAGAATCTGACCCATCACGACTTCACTGACGTCTTCTGGGGAAACGCCCGCGCGTTCAAGCGCAGCGCTGATTGCCGTCCGGCCAAGTTCACTGGCCGGCAACGTGCTGAGCGAACCGCCGAAAGCACCCACCGGTGTCCGCGCGGCACTTGCGATTACCACGTCTGTTGGGGATGTCATAAGAGATCTTCCTCGTCTGTATGTTTTGGGGCCGGGCGCGTTGCGCCGGGAAACGCCGAAGTTCGCTGTCAGGCAGATCCGGGGTCGCTCATTGTGTCATAGCACCGGGACAGCGAAATGACGATAGACCACTTTCGCCGCCTCAACTCAAAACAGGGAAGACCCGCACCGGGCCGGCCTTCCCTGTCTGAGACTACCTTCTGCTGCGCCTGAAGGCGCCTTGCTGCTTAAGCGGCTTTGGCGTCTTTCTTGGCTTTGGCGTCGTTCTGAACCACGGCACCAAGGTCGGCGGCCGATTTCGTGAACAGCGCCTGGGCTTGGTCCACGTAGGCGCGACCAAGTTCCATGATCTCGCCGGAATCTTTGGTCATCCGCTGGACCATGCCGCGGACAACTTCGGGCTGCTTTTCGAAGTACGACCGTGCAGACTGCGCGTCTGTGACTTCAAGCGCTTCACGGGCGTTGCTCAAAAACGCGTCGGCGTATACCTTTGCAGAGCCCGTCTGAAGTTCGATCATCTTTTCAATATGCTTTACCACCAGCTGGCCGGCGTTGTTGGCAGCGCTCGCAGCAGTTTTGGCGGCGGTTTCGTAGGTCTCGGTGATATTCGCATTCATTTTCGATCCTCTTGGATTAGGGGTGATAAACCTTTTGTTGCAGTGCACAATAACAGAACTATTGCTGCAGTGCAATATTTTTCACTCTATTTATTTTTATCATATATATCAGCAAGTTAATTATTTACAGTTTCATCAAGACGCTCTTTCTAATATCAGATATTTCCAGTTTAGCGGCGTGCAGGGCAACATGATCTGCACATCTGGCGAACATCGCCCGCGGGAAAGCTGGGTGCACTGAACTAGAATCGCTGAATGAATCCGGACGCTTCGGCCGATTGGGCATCCGCCATCCTCGGACTGCACCAGCTGCTTTCAGACCATCTGGAGAAGGCCCAGCCGGGCGTCCCACCGGTCCGGCTGCCCGAACTGACGGACTGGCTGCAGACCATGGCGCGGGCGACAACGCCTGGCCCTGCCCCCGGCCTGGCCGCACCGCCCGGGCTCGAGGGTTTGCCGGCCAACGTTGAGCGCGATGCACTCTGGGAATCGGCCGCGCAACGCTACCGCTCGGCCGCATCCGCTCTGCACGCTGCCTGGCTTGAGATCGGCTCCGATACCTTTGACACCCTGCGCCAGGAACTTGGTGGCAAATCTGCACCCCAGAATCTTCGCGGGACTTACGATCTGTGGGTTGCCTGCGGTGAAAGCGCGGTTGCCCGGCAGGGCGCGACCGAACGCTATGCTGATCTTGTGAGCGAGCTGATTAACGCTCAGGTATCGCTGCTTCTCGCCAGCGGTATCGGCTCGGCGCCTCCGCCTTCGGACCCCGCGGCACTCAAGGATGAACTCGCCCGGGCACAGGCCCGAGAGGCAAGGCTTCGCACTGATCTTGAAGCACTGCGCCAGGCCGACACTGTCGAAATGGCTTCGAGCAAGAAGCGCACCGCCAGAAAGAAAGCCCAACCCGCCAGCAAGCGGCGCCGACCCAAGACATGAACGCGCCGGATAATTTTGGCCCGGAACTTGCCGTGCTGACGAGGCGGTTAACACAAAGCGTCGGGCAACTGGCACAGATGGGTCTGCCGGATATCGGCGCGAGTCACCATGAAACGGTGCTCACCGGCGAGGGCTTCCGGCTGCTGCGCTATGGCTCGGGGGCGGACCGGGGAGATCAATGCGCGGTCCTCATCGTTTATGCCCTGGTGAACCGCCCCTGGGTGCTCGATCTTGAACCCGGCCGCTCTACTATCGCTCGCCTTATTGCGTCGGGGATGGACGTCTTTCTTATCGAATGGGAAGACCCTTCAGCGCGGGACCAAGACCGGGGTTTTTCCGACTACGCCTGTCACATGCTCGATGAATGCATCGACACGGTGAACGCCCTTCGCAACGAAAGCACCGTGAACCTGCTGGGTGTGTGTCAGGGGGGGACTTTCAGCCTGTGCTACACGGCGCTTTATGGTCACAAAGTACGCAACCTCGTCACCATGGTCACCCCGGTGGATTTTCACACTGAGGATAACGTGCTCTCCAAATGGGTGCGCAAGGTTGATCTGGACAGACTGGTCGGCTGCTACGGCAATGTGCCAGGAACTCTCCTCAATGCCCTGTTC
>CAYSMI010000061.1:4072-9337 GCA_964432165.1 uncultured Acidiferrobacter sp. | reverse complement strand
CACTGGCCGACCCACTTATGGCTCTTTACACTGCAGTTACTGCAGACGTACATAGACTCAAGCAGCGATTTCGCCATAATCGGCAAATAGCGTGACGGTGGTGTCCCCGCCTTTCAGTCGGAACAAGGCCTGTACCGTGAGTCCCACGGCTGAAGCGGGGCGATGATAATTCAGTACTCCTGATCCTCAAACGCAGGGGTGTAACTTTCAAAGCGCGTGTACTCACCAAGAAAGGTCAACCGGACGGTGCCGGTCGGGCCGTTGCGCTGTTTCGCCACAATAATCTCCGCTGTACCCTTTTCGGGGCTATCCTCGTTATAGACCTCGTCGCGGTAGATAAAAAGGATAAGATCAGCGTCCTGCTCGATGGCTCCTGATTCGCGCAAATCGGACATGATGGGCCGTTTATTCGGCCTTTGCTCGAGGCCACGATTCAACTGCGAAAGAACCACCACGGGAACCCGTGACTCTTTCGCGATGACCTTCAGGGCGCGGGTGATATTCGCAACCTCTACCGCCCGGTTTTCATTATTTTCCCCCGTCTGCATTAGCTGAAGGTAATCCACGATGACCATGCCCAGTTGGCCGTGCTCCCGCATTAGCCGACGTATTCGGGCCCGCAATTCCAGAGGAGTTAAGGCGGGCGTATCGTCTACATAAATCGGCGCCTCGTCCAGAAGCCCCATAGCTGACGTGAGCCGGGGCCAATCCTCCTGATGCAGTTGGCCCGTACGGACGCGATGGGCGTTAATGCGTCCGAGTGACGCCAGCATTCGCATTGCAAGCTGTTGACCGGGCATTTCCATACTGAATACCGCGACCGGCAGTTTTGCGCCGACCGCTGCACTCTCGGCGACGTTCATCGCTAGGGAGGTCTTCCCCATTGACGGCCGTCCGGCAATAACGACAAGGTCGGCCTCCTGGAATCCCGAGGTCATTCTGTCGAGATCCCTGAAGCCGGTTGCAACCCCAGTGATTCCCTCTTTGGACTCGTAGAGTTCCTCGATGCGGTCTACCGCCTGAGTCAGCAACCCCTGGATTGGCCGAAATCCCAGTGATGCTCTTCGATCCGAATCGGATATCTCAAAAACCGCCTTCTCCGCAAAATCAATCAATGCCCCGATGTCGAGACCCTCGGGCTGGTAGGCTTTCTCGGAAATATCACTTGCGGCATCGATCAGTGAACGCAAAACGGATCGCTCTCTGACGATCCTCGCATAGGCTGCAAGGTTGGTGGTCCCAGGCGTGCGGTTGGCCAGTTCGCCAAGATAGGCAAGACCTCCCGCAGACTCGAGCGTCCCTTTGTTCTTCAACCACTCGGAGGCAGTGACCACGTCTACTGCATGGCCAACCTCGTGGAGCGCAAGAATCGCCGAGAAAATTTCTCGATGTGCCCGCGCGTAGAAATCTTCAGCGCGCACAGTCTCGGCGACTTCATCCCACCGCCGGGAGTCGACAAGCAGGCCGCCCAGGACAGACTGTTCTGCCTCAGGCGCTTGTGGCGGGACACGAGGGGCAGAGGAGACTGCGCTGAGACTGGGCGTGGTCTGTGCCATAGAGAATAGATCCGGAATTAAAGAATCCGCTGACGTCCTCAAAGGCAACTATTGTAGACAAGCGCTGGGCGCTTTTACAGCGATCGAGAGTTCGGGCTCAAAACCCCGCCTGTTTGAAAACTGCGAGGCCTGAACACCAGATGAGTCTGAACTCGTGATTCCAGGCCCTATTCGCCTGGAATCTGCGCTGGGGTTTCCTGATCGCTGTTGTCGGGTGCCGGGGTAGCGGGTTCGTCGGGTTCGTTCTCGGCTTCAACGACAACCTGGATACTCGACTGCACCTCAGGGTGGAAAATGATGGAAACAGTGTGTTCGCCGAGGGTTTTGATCGGACCATCGGGCATCGAGATCTCCGATCGCTGAACAGCAATATCCACCGCCTGCAGCAGTTCTGCGACATCAACCGGGCTGACTGAACCAAACAGTCTACCCTCCTCGGCCACCAGCCGCTTCACCGTAAGCCGTTCAGGCAGCAGCACAACTTTCGCCTCGGCGGACTCACGACGTTCGGAATCCAATTTCGCGAGTTCCCGTCGGCGCTCCCCGACCTGCTCTTTCGCCTCCTCGGACGCGGGCACTGCCTTGCCCTGGGGAATCAGGTAGTTCCGCCCATAACCAGACTTGACCTTAACAATATCTCCAAGGTCACCGAGGTTCTGGATTTTTTCAAGAAGGATGAGTTCCATGGTGAACCCTCAATGCTGATCGGTGTACGGCAATAGCGCCAGAAACCGTGCACGTTTGATGGCCGTAGCCAGTTGCCGTTGGTATCGTGCCTTGGTCCCGGTGTTTCGACTGGGCATAATCTTTCCGGTCTCGGTGATATATGCTTTCAGGGTGTCGAGATCCTTGTAGTCGATCTCGTCGACCCCGAGCGCGGTGAACCGGCAGTATTTTCGTCTCTTGCTTACACGGTTCATGCTGTTTTCTCCTCGGCGGTCTCCTGGGTGTCACCCGGTTCGGACGGCGCGTCTGCCACCTCGTCAGTGGGGGCATCACCCTCACTATCGCTCTCCGCTTCAATATCAGAACTAAGGATTTCAGCGGAAGGAGATTTGGACTCGACCACGGGTGTTTCGGAGGCATCCGACTCCTCCCTTACGGGCCCAGCCGAGTCCCGGGAATTGTCATCATCACCCGATTGATCATCTGCGAGCAGGGACCTCTCCGTGACGGCGGCATTTCGGCGAATAACGAGGTTTCTCAGGACGGCATCACTGAACTTGAACATACTTGTGATTTCGTCAACTGTCGGCTGATCGCACTCGATATTCATGAGCACGTAGTGCGCCTTGTGCACTTTGTCAATATTGTAGGCGAGGTGGCGACGGCCCCAGTCCTCGCAACGGTGCACATGTCCGCCGTTGCCTTTGATTAAAGCCTGATACTTGTCGACCATAGCGCCGACCTGCTCGCTTTGGTCTGGATGAACCAGAAAAACGACCTCATAGTGTCGCATAGTTTTCTCCCTTTGGTTGAAAGCCCCCCAAACCTGTTGGTGGAGCAAGGAGCACGCGCTGATGCGCTGCGGGAGCGCGATTCTAGCCGGGTCAGCGCTCTCCCGCAACCACGACGCCGCCCCGCTGGGAGCGGCCTGATCATTTCACCGCCCGATTCTCGATCAGCTCCTCTACCACCGCGGGCTCGGCAAGGGTCGACGTATCCCCGAGATTCTCGAGCTCGTTGGCGGCAATCTTTCTTAGAATTCGACGCATGATTTTTCCGGACCGGGTCTTTGGTAGGCCGGGCGCCCATTGAATGACATCGGGACTTGCTATGGCACCGATCTCTTTTCGCACCAGAGCAATTAGCTCGGTTCGGAGTTCTTCTGTTGGCGTCGTCCCGGCCATGGGCGTGACATACGCGTAGATGCCCTGCCCCTTGATATCATGCGGGTATCCTACGACTGCAGCTTCCGCAACCTGCGGGTGCAGCACCAGCGCGCTTTCCACTTCGGCAGTTCCCATCCGGTGACCGGAGACATTGATCACATCATCCACCCGGCCGGTGATCCAGTAATAGCCATCCTCATCGCGCCGGGCGCCGTCGCCCGTCATGTAATAACCCGGGTAGGTTGAAAAATAAGTCTGTATAAAGCGGTCATGATCCCCGTAGACCGTGCGCATCTGACCGGGCCAAGATCCCGTGATCACCAAATTTCCCGACGTCGCACCCTCCAGTTCTTTTCCGTCTGCGTCCAAAAGCGCGGGTGAGATTCCGAAGAAGGGCCGGGTGGCTGACCCTGGCTTGAGATCGGTGGCGCCGGGAAGCGGCGTAATCAGAATGCCCCCCGTCTCAGTTTGCCACCAGGTATCCACAATCGGGCACCGTTTCTCCCCAACGGTTTGGAAATACCACTCCCACGCCTCCGGGTTGATCGGCTCTCCGACCGTGCCGAGCAGTCTCAGGCTGGTACGCTGTGTTGCAGTGACGGGATCATCTCCCTGGCTCATCAGGGCCCGGATCGCCGTCGGCGCGGTGTAGAAAATATTCACCTGGTGTTTATCGACCACCTGCCAGAAACGTGATGCATCCGGATAGGTGGGCACGCCCTCAAACATCAGCGTGGTCGCACCGTTGGCCAACGGACCATAAAGGATATAACTGTGCCCGGTGATCCATCCGACATCTGCTGTGCACCAGTAGATATCGCCATCGTGATAATCAAACACATAGCGGTGGGTCATCGCTACATATAACTGATACCCCCCGGTCGTGTGCAGCACACCCTTTGGCTTTCCGGTCGATCCGGACGTATAGAGGATGAACAACGGGTCTTCAGCGTTCATCGGCTCTGGTTCACAGTCCACCGGAGCTGCCGCGACTGCTTCGTCGTACCAGACGTCGCGCTCACCACCGGAGGGGACGTCGTTCCCGGTGCGTCTGACCACGATCGTCGTGTGCACCTCAGGACAGCCCTCGAGGGCTTTCTCGACATTAGCCTTAAGCGGAACCGCTTTTCCGCCCCGGGGGCCCTCATCCGCGGTAATGACAACCCGGCAGTCAGAGTCCAAAATCCGGTCCCGTAACGCTTCAGGTGAGAATCCGCCAAACACGACCGAATGGACAGCACCAATCCTCGCACAGGCCAGCATCGCGACCGCCGCCTCCGGAACCATGGGCATATAAATTGAAACCCGGTCTCCCTTGTTTACACCCCGCGCCTTCAGAACATTGGAGAAGCGGCAGACCTCCTGATGGAGTTCATTAAACGTCAGTTTCCGGTCAATGGAGGGGTCATCCGATTCCCAGATAATCGCAGTCTGCTCACCTCGCGTAGCGAGATGCCGATCGATACAGTTGTATGCGACATTGAGCGTTGCCCCATCAAACCACCTGATTTCGCCGGTGTGGTAGTCCCACTGACTGACGCTGTGCCAGGGTGTGAACCAGTCCACGAACTTCTCAGCTTGCTCTGTCCAGAAGGACTCAGGATCGGCGACCGAACGCCGGTACATCTCTTCATACCCTTCCAGGTCAATGTGGGCACCGGCTGCAAATTCTGGGTCGACCTTATGCAGAATGGGTTCGCTCATCTCATTACTCCTTCTTTCACGTTAAGTTGTCACGCTAAGACTTTGAATTGCGCGCCTATTTTAGAGCTTGCGAGGAGCGCGCTCCAATCTCGCACCAGATCTGGCCAGCATCACCGCGGGTTGGACCGGTATTTCGCCGCTCAGTGGAGATCCTCAGCCTGATCGATGTTGTG
>CAYSMI010000061.1:0-3972 GCA_964432165.1 uncultured Acidiferrobacter sp. | reverse complement strand
GGTTGGACCGGTATTTCGCCGCTCAGTGGAGATCCTCAGCCTGATCGATGTTGTGCCAGGGACTTTGGGGGTCGAGCAGATCGAGCCAACGTCGATGCTCGGCCCGCTCCTCTTCGTTCGCCCGAATCACTGGAAACTCAAAATCATCGTGTTGTCTTGCTGCGTCGGCGTCTATCCCCGGATCCTTCGAAGTCCCGCCATCCAATGCCAACGCCGTCTGTCCGCCGGTCATCGCGAGATAGACGTCCGCCAGAATTTCGGCGTCCAGGAGGGCCCCGTGGAGTTCCCTGCCGCTATTGTCGACGTTATATCGTCGGCAAAGTGCATCAAGGCTGTTCCGCTGACCCGGATGCATCTTTCGTGCGAGTTCCAGCGAATCCGTGATCTCGCAGAACTCTTCCAGTCGGGATGCATTGCCTGCCAGTTCCAATTCCTGGTTAAGGAATCCGAGGTCAAAAGGGGCGTTATGGATGACCAGTTCCGATCCTCTAACGAAGTCGAGAAATTGATTCATCACTTCAGGAAACGAAGGCTTACCCTCGAGGAAGTTTTCGGTGATGCCATGGATCTCCCGTGCCTGAGGGTCAATAGCGCGACCTGGGTTCAGATAGGTGTGAAACCGCATGTCGGTGTGTTTGCGGTTGCTGAGAAGTACACAGCCGAGCTCGATTACGCGGTGTCCTTGTGTCGCATCGAGACCGGTCGTTTCCGTATCCAGCACAATCAGGTTCATGCTGTCGTACCCCCAGTATAGGTATCGTCGCCGAGCATAAGATCAATTGCGCGGTTTGCCAGCGCATCCGCCCGTTCATTCTCCGGATGCCCGCTGTGGCCCCGGACCCAGTGCCAACTGACACGTCGACGTTCGGTAGCGCTATCCAGCAATTTCCAGAGATCCTGATTCTTGACGGGCTTTTTAGCAGCAGTTTTCCAGCCATTCACCCTCCACTTGGGCATCCACTGCGTAACCCCATTGCGGACATATTGTGAATCCGTGTAAACGGCTACCGGACATTCAGGACTAACAGCGTCGAGAGCCCGGATTGCCGCGACAAGCTCCATTCGATTATTGGTTGTGTGGCGTTCCGAGCCCAACAGTTCCGTTTCTTGTGCGCCATCCCGAATCAGAACACCCCAACCCCCAGGTCCCGGGTTTCCCCGACAGGCTCCGTCGGTGAAAAGCATCAGTGCCTTCTGATCGGCGAACGCAGTCATTTAGGCTCGCACTTTCCTCTTGGCAGCATGCCTCGGCATTGCAGAGACGAATGGCTCCGATACACGGCGCCGTGAAGCGCGAACCGGCTGCAGCATCGCGGATTGGCCAAACGCCCTCTTTTTGGCGACAACAACATAAGCCCCCGAGAGCAAAGACCACCACCGGTCACCAGCGGCCTCAAGAAACGCCGTCTTGGCAAGCAGTCGTGCGCTGGCGATGGGGGGGCGATAAAACATGGGGGCAGCGGATATGAGTTCCAGCCCCAGTAAGCAGGCCCAGTCCTGAACTTGGCCTAGCGACAGGAAACTTCCAGCCCAGGGACCGCGGCGTGGGCGCAGCGTCAGGCCCCGGCGCAGCCCCCAAAGACCCCAACGGTTAAACCCGCAGATCACCATACAGCCCTCGGGGGCGAGTACACCGTACGCCTCCCTCAGGACCGCATGTGGATTAGGCGAAAAATCGAGAACGAAAGGCAATGTCAGCAGGTCGATTGAGCGTGCGCCAAACGGCAGATTCTCAGGGACGCACGCGAGCCATGTACGTTCATCATCATTATTATTAATGCGTACTCCGTCTTGCGAAGGACCTCCCCAATACACGTGTTCGGCCTTTTGCAAAAGGTCTAGATTGCGAAAACCCACTTGAAACCCCGTACGATAGTAGCCGGAGGGGATCAGCCGCGACACGTACTGGTCGGCTGTATCGCAGATCTCGCGGCCCAGTGCGGTTTGAAACCAGGCCTCAATATCGGTATCGTCCCCGTGCTCGCTGGTCCGGTTCATCTCAGACGGTGGTTTCCGTTTGAAACCAGTCCCCAGGCGGCGGAATCTCATTCGACTCACCTTTTCTTGCTCGGCATACTTGCTTCATGTAACTCAGGAGATTTTACCCGGTGCATCCTCCGGTTGGTATAAACCCCTAAAAGAGCGTCCGCAGAATTCCAGGACATAGACCAGTGCGTCCTCCTTTTGCGGGGGGCCGTAATATCTGGGCCGCCGGCTCAGCAGCTCAAAACCGACTTTCCGGTAGATTGCCTGGGCCCTAAGGTTGCTGGGCCGTACCTCCAGCAAGAGGCGCTCGGCGTCCTGCTCGTGGGCTACCCGGATAATTTTTCCCAGCAATTGTCTCCCGAACCCCCGTCCCTGCTGACCTGGTGCCACCCCGATATTCAGCAAGTGGGCCTCGCCCGCACCAAGAACCGCAATGGCGTAGCCGAACACATCACCTGAGCGCAGCACCCAGCACTCATAATCCGCCTTTAGGCAGTCGAGGAACACGCCCGGGCTCCAAGGTGCTGGAGAGACGGCCTGTTCCAGCTCTGCAACCTGACCGAGGTCATAGATCATCATGGGGTGAATTCCCACAGCCTCAGTGTCAGAGTCCATCAAACCAGGTTAATTCATAACTGAACACGCGAGCCGCAGGTCTTTCCAGCTTTTGCCTTTGGCCAACGGCGAGCGGAGAAGGTAAGCCGGGTGGTAGGTAACCACCAGCGGAAGCTGGTCGATCTTGTATTGATGTACCCGGCCGCGAAGCTGCGCCAGACTCTGGTCCGTTTCCAGCAGTACCTGTGCCGCGAAGCGGCCCATCGCCACAATAATTTCCGGCCGGACAAGGGCAATCTGCTGGTGAAGGTAGGGATTGCATTGCTGAACTTCACGCCCGAACGGGTCCCGGTTGTTGGGAGGGCGACACTTAAGCACGTTAGCAATGTAGACCTCATCACGCGATAAACCGATACTCAAAAGCATCGCATTCAGAAGACTCCCCGCCCGTCCGACGAACGGCAATCCCTGCTTGTCTTCCTCAGCACCCGGCGCCTCGCCGACAAAAAGCCAACGTGCGCTGGCATCTCCGGTGCCGAAAACAGCGTTCTTCCGCACGCTATGGAGATCGCACCGCTCACAGCGCGCCACCTCATTGCCAAGACGGGTAAGGTCCTCCTGCACCCCTTGAGATTGGAGGCCCGTCGTGGGGGCAGCGCCGTGGGCAACGCTTTCATCCTCGCCTGGTGCCGGTGATGAATACCTCCACCGCACCAGCCCCATCTCGCGAAAGTAGGGCGCGTGCCGACTCATTAATGCAGGTTAAATTGTCTCACCGCTTTGCGGATTAAATCGGTGCGGTGTACCCTGGAGCTTGTTCAATCCGTTGATATACGCTTTAACAGACGCCACGATGATGTCGGTATCGGCGCCCTGGCCGTTCACGATCCGGCCCTCCTCCTCAAGCCGAACACTAACCTCTCCTTGGGAATCTGAACCTGCGGTAATTGCGTTCACGGAGTAAAGCAGTAGGGTGCGGCACCCTGGAACAATCTCTTCGACTGCCTTGAATGCGGCATCCACAAGCCCGTCGCCGCTTGCGCTGCTCGACTGGTGGCGCCCCTCAAATTCGAGCGAAAGATCGGCAACCGGAACGCTTCCGGTTTCCGCCACCGTTTTCAGACTCACGAACCGCAGTGCTTCATTCTCATCTTTTGCCGCGTCCTCGCTCACGAGGACCTGAAGATCGTCGTCAAATATCTCATGCTTCTTGTCCGCAAGATCCTTGAAACGTGTAAACGCCGCATTCAGTTCGGCGTCACTCGTAAATTTGATTCCGAGCGCCGACATCCGCTCACGAAACGCCGTTCGGCCGGAGTGTTTTCCCAGCACGATCTGATTGGCTGCCCAGCCCACATCCTCGGCCCGCATGATCTCATAGGTATCCCGCTGTTTCAGCACGCCGTCCTGATGGATTCCAGCTTCATGGGC
>CAYSMI010000060.1:1722-9477 GCA_964432165.1 uncultured Acidiferrobacter sp. | reverse complement strand
GCATAACGCCTTCAACCAGAATCTCTGGTGCCGACGCGCCGGCGGTTACGCCAACGCGCGCTGCGCCCTCGAGCATGTCTTCACGGATATCCTGCTCGCCGTCAATCAGATATGCACTCGCGCCTTCGTGCTGGGCCAATTCCCGAAGCCGGTTGGAGTTGGAACTCATAACAGAACCAACCACCAGCACCACATCGCAGCGCCCTGTGATCTCCCGGACTGCATCTTGGCGATTCTGCGTGGCGTAGCAGATGTCATCACGTCTTGGTCCCTCAATCTCGGGAAAACGCTCGCGCAGCCGGTCAAGAATTCGGGCGGTGTCGTCGACCGATAACGTCGTCTGCGTAACATAGGCGAGCGCCACCCCAGGATCCACCGTCAACTGATCCACATCGTCGACCGTTTCGACCAACATAACCGGGCCCAAAGCCTGACCCATGGTGCCCTCTACCTCCGGGTGGCCCGCATGACCCACCAGGATGACGCTTTTCCCTTCACGCCCATACCGGCTGACCTCCGTGTGAACTTTGGTGACCAACGGGCAGGTAGCGTCCAGGACCCTGAGTTGCCGGGTCTGTGCTTCTTCTTGAACTCTGCGTGCTACCCCATGGGCACTGAAAATGACAGTGCTGTTATCGGGCACCTCTTCGAGTTCGTCGACAAACACCGCTCCCTTGTCCTTCAGGTCATTCACAACGAAGCGGTTGTGAACAACCTCATGGCGGACAAAGATAGGTGCGCCGTATTGTTCGAGCGCACGCTCCACAATTTCTATGGCCCGATCGACCCCGGCGCAAAAGCCGCGCGGATTCGCCAGCTCGATTTCAAAACGTTTCACTTATCCCGCTCCCGATTCAAAGGCCATCTTGGCGCTTTCGGCAAAGCCAACCACATCGATTTCATACAAGCAGTCACGGCCGATCAGAGGATGATTAAAATCCACCGAAACCTGATCATCGTCAAGACCGATTACCTGGCCGGCGACAACCTCGTCGTTTGGCATCGAAAATTCGACCAGCATCCCAACCTCGATGCTTCCCAGATCCGCGAATTCGCTGCGCGCAATCAGTTGAATTTTGTCATGATCGTAAGTTCCAAATGCGCTCTCCGCCGCGCTGATATCGACCCTGAAGTGATCTCCCAACCGGCTCCCGACAAGATTCCGGTTAACCACCGGGGGCAGGCTGTCATCTCCCACGACAACAGTGACCGGTTCGTCACCGGATTCTTCCACAGTCGTCCCTTCAACATCGATGATCCGATACCGGATCTTTAGTGCATCCGCTGTCTTGACGGCTTTCATCCGACCCATCCTGCGCGACTAATCCTTGTTCCTGCCCAGCAGGCCGATACTGTCCAGGATAACCAGACCGGCCCCTATCGTGATCGCCATGTCGGCAACATTAAACGCGGGCCAGTGCCAGTTACCGACATACACATCAATAAAATCAACGACGTATCCATAGCGCACCCGGTCAATCAGGTTCCCCGCTGCACCGCCGAGGATCATCGTGAATCCCAGATTCAGTCTTGACTCGTCCGGACGTGCAGCCCACAAGCGCCAGGCAAGATATGCCATGACTCCGACTGCCAACGAGATCAAAAGGCCCCGCTGCCAGCCTCCGGCTGAAGCGAGGATGCCGAATGCCGCGCCGTAATTGTGAACCAGCGCAAAGCGCAGTCCCTGAAACACCTCGACCGGCCCGCTGGACGCAAGAACCTCCTGAAACCACCCTTTACTCCACCAGTCCAGAACCACCAGCAATGCTGCGGCGAGTGCAAAACATAGCCGCCGACTGCCTTTAGTTGTCATCATGAACATCAGGGCTTCTTCAGCTTATTGCGCAAACCACTGCCGCGCAGTTTCGGCATCCCGGGCAATCTGCTCCTTCAAGGCTTCGAACGATTCAAAGCGCCGCTCCGGGCGGATCTTCGTCTCGAACTCCACCCGGACCCGCTCTCGGTATATTTCCTCGGAAAAGTCAAAAATATGCACCTCCAGAAGGACCCGTTCTCCCCCAACCGTCGGCCTGACACCAATATTGGCGACTCCAGCCTGAGACTTTCGGCCGGCGAAGTGTACCCGGACCGCGTAGACCCCCCAGACCGGAATATTGTCGTGCGGCAACACAATATTGGCGGTGGGAAACCCTATCGTGCGGCCGCGTTTGTCACCATGAGCAACCCGACCCTGAATGGCATAGCGATAGCCCAGCAGGTCCTCCGCAAGATCAAAGTCATCCTGTCTGAGCGCTTCGCGAATTCGCGAACTGCTGACCCGCTCTCCCGCGATGATGCAGGTATCCACGGTACTGATGCAAAAACCCCATCGCTCACCGAGTTCGCGCAACAGATGAACATCTCCTGTACGTTTCCGGCCAAAGCGAAAATCATCGCCAATGACGACATGCCGGACTCCGAGTCCATCGACGAGGTATTTCTGCACAAAAACCTCAGCCGAAGTCTGTGCCAGCGCCTGGTTAAAGCGAAGCGAGAATACCTGATCGACACCAGCTTCCGTCAGCTTTTCGATCTTGTCCCGCCAGCGTAGCAGACGTGGCGGCGCGTTTTGCGGACTGAAAAACTCATGCGGATGGGGCTCGAAAGTCATTGCCGTTGCTTTGACGCCGAGCGCCGCGGCCTGTTCTTTGAGTAGGCCCAACAGGCGGACATGGCCGACATGGACGCCATCAAAATTGCCGATGGACACTACTGAGGGCCGGTGCTGTTCCTGAACGTTGTAAAAATCGCGAATCAGTATCATGCAGTGCTCAAACTGGGGGTTACTGAAATGCCCACTCGGGTTGATCTTCTTCAATCACCTGGGCAAGAGGCCGGCGAAGCGAAAAGTCTTCTCCGTAGTGCCGAAAGTATGCCAGACGCAGTTCAGGATGGCGCCAGCACAAATAACCATCACCGGTATCAAAGCCCACCTCCCAAAGCCCCGTAACCCGAAGCCCGAGCCTTTGCACCTGAGAAATCCATTTCCTGACAATGCGCTCAAACTGACCCTGTAGTGGGCCCTGGCGCGGGTCACAGTCTAGCAGCGAGGTCATTCGCTCCTGGAAGGGGCCAAGTTCGTCGGATGCAGCCGACGTCAGTTTTTTCAGTACGGGCAAAACCTGTTTCGCCTCAGAGAGCGAGAATTGTCTTGTCTCGCCCGGATGACTGATCGAGGCAATGACTTCCGCTGACAAGTTCCCAGAGGCCGTCATGGACGCTCCAGCAGCCGATGCACGCGCAGACCCATCAGGTACAGCGAGCAGAAATACAAAGCGCCGCCTACCGCAATCCATAGCAGAAGATGACTAACCCGGGCTACGAGCGACGCCTCAAGCCACTCTCGTTGGTCGCCCTGACCTACATACAGGACCAATGACATCACGACCGTCGCCAGCAACACGCGGATCATAAAGGCCGTCCAACCTTGCCCCGCCGTAAAATGACCCATCTGCCCAAGTTTCCGGTATAGAAGTATCGCGTTGGCGAGCCCGGCAATACTGGTCGCAAGCGCAAGGCCAACATGGGCAAGTTGCCACACCAAAGTGACAGCGACGAGCGCATTGATGGCCATCGCAATCGCCCCAACTACGACGGGTGTGCGGGTATTTTTTCTCGCATAAAACCCGGGCGCCAGCACCTTAACCAGCACAAAACCTGTCAGGCCCAGCGCAAATGCCGCAAGCGCGCGCGCCGACATAACGGCATCTGCGCCCGAGAAAGCGCCGTATTGAAATAGCGTCACCATCAGCGGGAACGCAAGCACCGCGAGCGCCGCCGCCGCCGGCAGGCAAATCAAAAAAACAAGACGCAGCGCCCAGTCGAGCGTTCTACGATAACTTTCCTCGTCCGACTCGGCCACCTGACGCGAGAGCATCGGCAGGATCACCGTTGCCAGCGCGACACCAAAAACCCCCAGCGGAAACTCCATCAAACGATCCGAGTAATACAGCCAGGAAACACTCCCTGTCACAAGAAACGACGCAAGCACCGTATTGATCAGCAGGTTGATCTGTGCAATCGACACCCCGAATATTGCCGGCACCATCAACCGCATCACCTGTCCGACGCCTTGTGAACCGGCTTTTTCATCCTCGGTGTTCGCCCGAACCCGGGGAACGGGCATCCGGCCGACTTTCCTGAGAAAAGGGAACTGAAAGCCCAGTTGCACTAATCCAGCCAGCAGGACCCCGCCTCCGAGGGCGACTGCGGCGTTTTGCGATTCTGGTACAAAAAACCAGACCGTGCCAATCAGGCACAGGTTCAAGAGAATCGGGGTAGCGGCGGGGACGGCGAAACGGTTATGGGTATTCAGAATACCCCCCGCCATCGCGACCAGCGAGATGAAGAAGAGATACGGGAAGGTCAGGCGAAGCGTTGAGACTGTCGATTCGAACCGCAGGGGCTCATCGATAAACCCGGGCGCCATTACGCTTACCAGCGCCGGCGCCCCGAGTACGCCGACTACGGTAAAAAGTACCAGGACCAATCCAAGCCTCCCCGCCATCAGATTGAGAAACGCCCGCGCCCGCTCCGGTGGGTAGCGGGTCTCAAACTCCGAATAAACAGGGACAAATGCAACGGAAAGCGCCCCTTCCCCAAAAATCCGGCGGAAGAAGTTGGGTATCCGAAAAGCGACAAAGAATGCATCGGCAAGCGCACCGCTTCCCAGAAACTGGGCGAACGCGATATCCCGAACCAATCCAGTGATCCGGGAGACCAAGGTCATTGATCCGACCGTGCCGACATTTTTGATCATCAGAAAACGCATGCTACGCCCTTAATGCACTCTTCAAAAGAGCCCCATTGACAAAAGTGCTGTAATTCCCGATACTTCCGCGTCTTTTTTATCCGGAAGAAACCCTTGGCCAACTCAGCACAGGCACGAAAACGCGCTCGGCAGGCAGCAAATCACCGCGCCCAAAATATGTCGCAGCGCTCAAATATGCGCACGGCGGTCAAACGGTTCAACCGCAGCCTCCAGGAGGAAGACACCTCGGCTGCCGAGACGGCTTACCGCGAATTGACCTCAAGCGTCGACCGTGCTGCGCGCAAGGGCCTTGCGCACCCCAATCAGGCAGCAAGACTCAAAAGCCGCCTTAACGCACAGCTCAAGGCTAAAACCACGGCTACTGGCTGATTCGCGTCTCACCCGCGGATGCCGTTGCGCTTTAAAGCAACACCATATTATCGCGGTGGATGAGTTCCGGCTCATCGACGTAGCCCAGGTGTTGTTCTATTTTAAGACTTGAGTGGCCGGCGATCTTCCGGGTCTCCGCTGCCGAATAATTCACCAGCCCCCGCGCCATCAGCCTGTGGTTACCTTCCGCAAGGCAGTCGACCAGATCACCTCTCTGGAAATCGCCCTCCACCCTGGTTACACCAACAGGCAAGAGGCTCTTGCCTGAATTCACCAGGACCTTTTCAGCGCCTGCGTCGATAAAGAGTCGCCCGCGGGACTGCATCCTGCCCGCCAGCCAAAGTTTCCTAGCCGCCATACGTCCCGAAGCCGCTTTCAGGAAGGTGCCGGGAATCACCCCTTCGGGGATTCCAAGCAAGCGCTCCAGATTGCGCCCGGAACAGATTACCGTCGATGCGCCGGACCTCGCGGCTTTCGCTGCCGCCTGGAGTTTTGTCAGCATCCCGCCCCTACCCAGGACACCGCTCGGGCCTGCAAACTCCTCAAGCGAGGCATCCCCGGCGCTCGCTTCCCGGATCAGTTCCGCAGAGGGATCATGTTTGGGATCCGATTCATGAAGCCCTTCCTGATCGGTCAAAATAACCAGGTAGTCCGCTTCGACCAGATTGCCCACCAGCGCGCCCAAAGAGTCGTTATCCCCAAACTGAATCTCTTCGGTCACCACTGTATCGTTCTCGTTCACCACGGGAATAATCCCGAGCTCAAGCATTGACCGCAGTGCGCTGCGCGCATTGAGGTAACGCGTTCGGTCGTTGAGGTCTGCGCTGGTCAGCAGGACCTGCGCTGTCTGGACACCGTGTTTCTCGAAAGCGCCCTGATACGCCCGGATCAAACCCATCTGACCGACCGCCGCCGCAACCTGCAGCTGATGCAGTTCATGGGGTCGACCGCCCCATCCCAGCCGGACAAGACCCTGGGAGATTGCACCCGAGGAGACCAAGACCGGGTCAATGCCCTGCTTTCGCAGTTGTACGCAAACGTCGGCGAGAGAAATGATCAAAGGCAGGTTAAGGCCAGCCTTCGGCTCTGCAAGGAGGGCGCTGCCGAGTTTAATCACCCAGCGCTGTTTCGCCGTCCGCTTCCCGCTATCTTTTTGCACGCTCGTCATCCAGTTTCTGCCAAATCTTCTGACACATCTCATCACACCCCTCGCCACTCACCCCCGAGATCAGAAACCAGGGGCCGCCCCAATCAAGGCCGGCAAGGGTTTCTTCGCAGATCGACGCTGCAGCCGCCGGCTCCAGGCAATCCGACTTGTTGAAGACCAGCCAGCGGTCACGGCCTGCGAGCTCCGGGTCAAATGCTTCAAGTTCTTTCACTACGACCTCCACAGACGCGCGAGCCGGTTCGTCCTCATGGTCGCTAATATCGACAATATGCAGAAGCAGCCGGGTACGACTCAAGTGCCTCAGGAACTGAACGCCGAGACCAGCTCCGGTTGCGGCACCCTCGATCAGTCCGGGAATGTCTGCAACCACGAACCCCGCGCCTGCCCCGATATCCACGACACCGAGGTGCGGATGCAGCGTCGTGAAGGGATAGTCCGCGATCTTGGGCCTCGCTGCGGAGATCCTCGAGAGCAGCGTCGATTTGCCGGCATTTGGCAAACCCAAAAGACCGACATCGGCGAGCACCTGAAGCTCAAGCCGGACGGATAAGCGGTCGCCCTCAGCGCCGGGGATGGTTCTTCGGGGGGCCTGATTTACCGACGACTTGAACCGGGTGTTGCCCACACCGCCCCGGCCTCCTGCCGCGACCTTGAATTCCTGCCCATGGGTGTCCAGGTCAACAAGCAGTTCCTGGGTGTGTTCTGCAAACACGAGCGTTCCTGCAGGCACCGGAACAATACGATCCTGGCCGGCCGCCCCGGTCCGGTTACGGCCGGCGCCTCCGACCCCGTTTCCCGCCGAGAATTTGCGTGTGAACCGAAAATCGGCGAGCGTGTTGAGCTCAGAAGTCGCCCGCAGGATAACGTCACCCCCTCGGCCGCCGTCTCCCCCGTCCGGCCCGCCTCGAGGGACAAACTTTTCCCGGCGAAAACTTAAGCATCCATGACCGCCTTTGCCGGCCTGGAGGGTAATGATGGCCTCATCAACGAATTTCATCTGACACCCCTTACTCGTAAAAAACCCCGCTCAGTCGGCGGGGTTTTTGCGAACCGTGCGGACCGTTGCTAACTTTCCGTCAGCACGCTTACGGTTCGCCGGCTCTTCGGCCCTTTTGTATCGAACCGCACCTTGCCTTGTGCCAAGGCGAACAAAGTATGATCCTTACCAAGGCCGACATTAACCCCGGGATGAAAGGCCGTGCCGCGCTGACGAACCAGAATATTCCCCGCACGGACGGCTTCCCCGGCATACCGTTTGATGCCCAGGCGCTTGGATTCTGAGTCGCGGCCGTTGCGTGAACTGCCGCCTGCTTTCTTATGTGCCATTTCCGATAACCTCCAGCCGCTTGCTGGGCTTATTGCGTAATATCTGTCACACGCAGTTGTGTGAAAGACTGACGATGACCCTGGGTACGTCGATATTTCTTACGCCGCTTCATCTTGAAAA
>CAYSMI010000060.1:0-1622 GCA_964432165.1 uncultured Acidiferrobacter sp. | reverse complement strand
GACTGACGATGACCCTGGGTACGTCGATATTTCTTACGCCGCTTCATCTTGAAAACACGGATCTTCTTATCCCGCCCATGCGCGAGAATCTCTGCCTTGACACAGGCCCCTTCGATGACCGGACTTCCGACAGATACCTGCTCACCGTCCCCGACCATCAGTACCTGGGGTAAATCGACAACAGTTCCCGGCTCGCCGGCGAGCTTTTCCACCCTGACGCTGTCGCCTACGCTGAGCCGATACTGTTTGCCACCTGTCTGAACTACTGCGTACATTTCTCTGTTCCGGAATTTCTGGCCCCGAATCAATCCTTTAGGCATGGAATGATGGGTTGGATCAAGACTTTGAAGGGCGCGAATTTTAGGCGAAACCGTGACCTTGGTCAACGGAGCCTGCTGAATTCATAGAAGGACGCGGTATCATCCTCGCATGGGAACCGTATCTTCGATCTCGAGCGCACATTCCAACAGCCAGTCGCCAGCTGAACTGCTTGAGGCGATCCATTGCCTGATCAGAGAGGACCTGGCCGCGGTGGATCACCATATCCAGAGCGAGCTTAAGTCCGATGTCGCCCTGATTGAGCAGGTCGGTCACTACATCGTAGGCGCAGGCGGTAAAAGGCTGCGCCCCGTCACCCTGGTCCTTGGCGCCCACACCCTTGGCTACCAGGGGACCGCGCATATTGATCTCGCGGCTGTCATCGAATTTATCCACACGGCTACGCTCCTCCATGACGATGTGGTCGATGAGTCTGAATTGCGCCGCGGTCGCGAGACCGCGAACGACCTATGGGGTAATTCGGCTTCCGTTCTCGTCGGGGATTTTCTGTATTCGCGCGCCTTTCAGATGATGGTCGCGGTAGGCAACCCTAAAGTGATGGATATCATGGCGCAAACCACCAATGCCATCGCTCAGGGCGAGGTCATGCAGTTAATCAACAGCCACGACCCTGAGACAAGTGAAGTCGCCTACCTCGAAACCATCACACGCAAGACAGCCCGACTTTTTGAGTCTGCCGCCCGCTTGGGCGCCGTGCTTGCCGATGCGAGCCCTGCGAGTGAGCGGGTCTTGGGAGATTTCGGTTTGAATCTTGGAATTGCCTTTCAGATGGTGGATGACGCACTCGACTATTCCTCAGACGCGAAACAGATGGGCAAAAACGCTGGGGATGACCTCGCGGAAGGGAAAATTACGTTACCGGTTATTTCCGCTTTGGGCAGGGCTGAACCTGAAGAACGCGAACTGATAAGAAGTGCGATCGAAACGGGGGGGCGCGATGCCTTACCGGAAATTCGCGGGATCATTGAATCTACCGGAGCCCTTGCGTACACTTGCGCCCGGGCAGAGGAGCACGCGGCGGCGGCCCGCCAGTCGCTGGAGGCACTGCCGGCTTCCGACTACCGCACCGCTCTTAGCCAGCTCGCAGATTTTTCGGTTTCCCGAACCTTTTAACGCGAGCCGATTCCCAGCAAGGATTCATTCGGGGTGTAGCTCAGCCTGGTAGAGCACTGCCTTCGGGAGGCAGGGGCCGGAGGTTCGAATCCTCTCACCCCGACCATGTAAGACTCGGCTACCCTTTGACCGGCGCCCGTAGTACAGCGTTATTTTCACTAATACGCTTT
>CAYSMI010000059.1:0-9801 GCA_964432165.1 uncultured Acidiferrobacter sp. | reverse complement strand
GCCCATCACATGGAAAGCGCCGGGCATTGGGTTACGGGCATGAACAATCGCGTGGTCTGGGGACTGCCCCATGTCTTTGCCGTGTTTCTGATTGTCGGCGCCTCCGGTGCGCTGAATGTTGCGTCGGTCTCCTCGGTATTCGGGCAGGCGCTCTACAAGCCCTTGTCGCGGCTCTCGGGCCTGCTGGCGATGGCGCTGCTGGTCGGCGGCCTGTCGGTGCTGGTGCTGGATCTGGGGCGCCCGGACCGGCTGATCATCGCGATGACCTACTATAATTTCAAATCGATCTTTGCCTGGAATATCTTCCTGTACACCGGTTTTCTGGTGGTCGTCGCGGTATACCTGTGGGTGATGTTTGAGCCGCGGATGAACCGGTTTACCCGGTCTGCCGGTACGGTGGCATTCATCTGGCGCCTGGTACTGACGACCGGTACAGGGTCCATCTTCGGGTTTCTGGTCGCGCGAGAGGCCTTTGACAGCGCGGTGCTGGCACCGATGTTCATCGCGATGTCGCTTTCTTTTGGAACCGCTTTCATGCTGCTGACGGTCATGCTGATTTTTCGTCTGAGCAAAGTCCCGGTAAATGATGAAATCCTGAGGAGACTTCGGTCCCTGCTGGCATATTTCGTTATTGCGGTAGCCTTTTTCGTCGCGATTGACCACCTGACCCGTCTGTATGCTGCGGGTCACACCGGTGTGGAAAAGTTCCTGCTGGTGGATGGCGGAATTTACCCCGCGCTCTTTTGGCTGGGACAGTTTTTTCTTGGGACCGCGGTTCCGGCGGTCATCCTGCTGACGCCGCGCCTGTCAGGGATTTCCCATACGGTTGTCGCGGCATTGCTGGTGCTGCTCGGCGCCCTGGCGCAACTGTACGTGCTGATCATCGGCGGACAGGCATTCCCGATGGATATCTTCCCGGGATACACCGAAACCAGCTCATCCTTTGACGGCGTTGTCGCCGGTTACACCCCGTCTGTGCCCGAATTTGCCCTTGGTCTCGGCGGCATTGGGCTGGCACTGCTGGTCGCGTTGCTGGCGACGAGAGTGCTGCCGTTTCTTCCCCAAGCCCAGGTAGACCAACCGGGCGCATGACCCGGTAACCCCGTGTTTGCCCGGGGCACAGGCAACCGAACCCGAGACGCTGTAGTGAGCCAGATCTTCATCTCTGCCGCCCACAAGTCCTCGGGCAAGACGCTCGTCAGCGTGGGTCTGTGCGCGGCGTATCGCCGACGCGGCATGCGTGTCGCAGCGTTCAAGAAAGGCCCTGACTATATCGATCCCGCCTGGCTGACCAAAGCCAGCGGCCGTGCCTGTTGGAATCTGGATTTCTTCACGATGGATAAAAAGGAGATCCTTGCGTGTTTTGACCGACACCGTCAGGATGCCGATGTCACTGTGGTTGAAGGTAACAAGGGTCTTTTTGACGGGCTCGACGTGGAGGGCAGTGACAGCAACGCTGCGCTGGCGGTTGCGCTGGATCTGCCGGTCCTGCTCGTAATCGATGTCAGCGGCATCACGCGCGGTATCGCTCCGCTGCTGGCGGGCTACACCGGATTCGATCCTGACGTGCGCATCGCCGGGGTGATTCTGAACCGTGTGGCTGGTTCCCGTCAGGAAAGCAAACTGCGTGCGGCAATTGAGCACTATTCGGACCTTCCGGTGCTGGGCGCGATTGGTCGTGACCCCAAACTGGTCATCGAGGAACGTCATCTGGGACTGGTTCCCGGCAACGAAGACCCAGGCGCATCGGCTCGTATTGAAGAGGTCGCCAAGGTGGTCGAAGCGGCCGTGGATCTCGACGCAGTGCTCGCGTTGACGAAGGGTCAGCCGAACACCACGGCGGGGCCGGGGTTTTATCCTCCACCACGGCCCACTGGAAAAGGCCACTCCGTCAGAATTGGTATTGCCCGAGACCGGGCCTTTGGTTTTTATTACCCTGATGACTTGGATGCTTTCGAAAATGCCGGTGCTGAGTTGGTGCCCTTTGATACCCTGAACGATCAGCGTTTACCCCAGGTGGATGGTTTGTTTATTGGCGGCGGATTCCCCGAGTGTTTTCTGGAGGAGCTGTCCGCAAACGTTGATTTGCGCGATGAGATTCGATCGTTTATCGAAAACGGGGGTCCGGCCTATGCAGAATGCGGTGGACTGATGTATCTCAGTCGATCTATTGCGTGGCAGGGCAGCGAGGCACCCATGGTCGGTGTGATACCCGGGGATACAAAAGTGTTGCGCCGACCGGTGGGGCGGGGATACATGCGCTTTCGGGCGATGCCTGGCCACCCCTGGCCGCAGGTACGGGCAGCAGCGGACCGGATCTATAACGTCCACGAATTCCACTATTCACGCCTTGAGGTGATGGATTCGGCACTGACGACGGTCTATTCGGTGGAGCGGGGCCACGGGCTGGACGGTGTCCGCGATGGCATCCATCTGCATAATCTGTTGGCAACTTATGCGCATCAGCGTCACGTCGAGGCAAATCCCTGGGTAAGCGCCTTTGTCGAGTTTGTACGCTCGCCCGAGGGCTGATTGGGTCAATGGATGGCTGTCGGCTGAGCGGATGGCGTCAGGAGAGAAACCATGCTGCTACGAATTACGGAACAGGCTGCCGATCAGATCAGGGTATCTGTAGAGGCAGGAGGCATGCAGGGAATGGCGCTTCGTATCGCGGCCCGGCGCTGTGAGGACGGAACCATTGACTATGCGATGGGTTTTGATGAAGCGAGCGACAATGACACGCGCTCGCGCCAGCACGGCGTTGAAATCCTGATTGCGCCGACGAGCACAGAACTGCTGAGCGGCGCCATCCTTGATTTTGATACCCCGGAAGATGAGGGCGAGCCCCAGTTTATCTTCCTCAATCCGAACGATCCGCATTTCACGCCACCCGCAGCTTCCCCGGACTTACAGACCTAGTTTGTGAGGGCGCCGGGGTAACCTATACTTTGGTCCATGTTGATGTGCGAGTCTCAACGGAGCATCTCGGTAGCCGGCACCAGAAACGGGCGTCTCGTCCCGAGGCTGGCAAGTGAGTCAAGGAAAGTCTCCAGTCAGCCATGACGGCTCGGGAACCGCAATCATCAGCCATCCTCGGCCCTCCGGGCGCACGTTGGCGTTACCTGCTGCCGCAGCGCTTTTTCTGGGGGTCAGGAGTGGTACTGGTACTGGCGCTTGCCTGTGTCGTGCTGGCCGTGATGCTCAGCCGCCCGGGCGAAGGCACCGCGCTTGCGCCGGGATTGCTGGTGGCTGCTACCGCCGCCCTGTTGCTCAGTTTCTCCGCCTTGCTGTTGGGGGCGCAGCGGTGGCTGCTCGGCCCGCTGCGGGCGCTGCGTAACTGGGCCTCAAGTATCCGTCAGGGTGATTTCTCCGCGCGCCTGCACAAGACGGATACCGGTGTGATCAGTGAACTCGCCGACGACATTAACCGGCTCGCGGAGTGGCTTGAGTCACTGGCACAGGACCGCGAGCGCGAACTTAAGGCCCAGCAGCAAAGGCTCGAAGAGCGCACGCAGCTGGCCAATGAGCTCCATGACTCACTCGCGCAGACACTCGCCAGCCTGAAATTCCAGGTCCGCGTGCTTGACGATACACTGCGACAGGATAGCGAGTCGGCCGTCTGGCAGGAGATGGAACGCATTGAGAGCAGCGTTGATGAGGCCAACGTTGAACTTCGCGAGCTGATCGCGCATTTCAGAGCCCCACTCAGCCGCCATGGGCTGATTCCGGGTATCCGTCGCTTGCTGTCACGTCTGCGCCAGGAGTCAGGTGCCGAGACTGTGCTGCAGAATCAGGCAGAGGAGGTGGAACTGTCTGCAGAAGAAGAGGCGCAGGTATTGCGTATTGTTCAGGAGGCGCTGGCCAATGTCCGTAAGCACAGTCGTGCCAACATGGTGCGGATACTGCTGAGTTGTGACAACACCCACCGTTTCCGTCTGATTATTGAGGACGACGGCGTGGGAATGATGATTCAGCGGGCGGGCGAGCAAAATGAAGGCCATTTCGGGCTTGCGATCATGCATGAGCGGGCCAGTACCGTAGGCGCCGAACTCACGATCGAGAGTGAGCCGGGTGATGGTACCCGCGTGGTGATGGCGCTGGGTCCTGTGGACACGCTGGCTGCTGGCCTCACGGGGGGAGACACCCACCCATGAGAGTGCTGATTGTCGATGATCATGCCCTCTTCCGGGTAGGACTTGAGGGATTGCTTGAGCGCCGCGGGCTCCAGGTGGTGGGTGCCGCAGCCGAGGGAGAAGAGGGCCTTCGTCTCGCCCAGACGCTGAACCCCGATGTTGTACTGCTGGACCTGCGTATGCCCGAACTGGGTGGTTTGTCGGTCCTGCGCCACATGGTAGAGCAAGGGCTGGATATCCCGGTGGTGATGCTCACCACCAGCGCCGATGAAGGTGATTTGTCCGAGTCCTTACGCAACGGTGCTCGAGGCTATCTGCTGAAGGACATGGAACCTGACGAACTGGTTCTCGCGCTTCAGGAAATTGTTGCTGGAAAGATTGTGGTGGCCCCCGTCCTTACCAGCGTGTTGGCGGATCTCGTGCGTCATGGGGAGCGCCGCGAGCGTAAGGATGACATGGCGCCTTTCAGCAGCCTGACGCCACGCGAGCACGAGATCCTCTGCCATCTTTCTCAAGGGCAAAGCAATAAGGTAATCGCACGGCACCTCGACATCTCCGACGGTACGGTCAAATTGCACGTGAAAGCCATTCTGCGCAAGTTGGGCGTGCATTCCCGGGTTGAAGCCGCCGTGATGGCGGTGGAAAAAGGCGTGCGCAATCGCTCGGGTCGCGAATAAGCGGCCCGAGTCTAAATCCTATAGATAGTTTTTGCGTTCTCGTCGCCGACGCCCCGCACGCTGAGTCACCACCCCCCGAATGACTCCGGGTCCTGCAATCCGGATTCTGGGATACCCTGTCTTGAGGGCGTTGAGAGACCACTGGTTTTCCTCGATCATCAGTTGGCGCAGGATAACTCCGTCACCGTGTTCGGCAACAACGAATACGCCGTGGGTCACGGGTGCGCCCGGGTCAACGATCACCACGCAGCCCTCGCAGAACTCGGGGGCCATGCTGTTTCCGAGCACCTGAAGCGCGAAAGGTTCTGCCGCCGCGCAGCCGCTCATGCGCAGTCCTCGGCGTTAAGCTGGTCAACCAGGCCGTGCAGGGACGCGCTGTCGGTACATCCCAGAATCCGCTCGGCCCAGCCCGGGAGCTCCGAAAGCCGGCTGTCACGAACCTGCTGGCGGATCTCCAGAAGCTGTGACGGTTCCATGCTGAAGTGGCGTAAACCAAGCCCCAGCAGAAGACGCGTGAAGTCCGGGTCTCCTGCCATTTCCCCGCACATAGAAACCGGGATGCCTGCTTCGCTGCCTGCCTGGATGACATTGTGGACCAGGCGCAGCACCGAAGGATGCAAGGGGTCATACAGGTAGTTGACGCTGTCGTCTATCCGGTCGATGGCGAGCGTGTACTGGATGAGATCGTTGGTCCCGATGGAAAAAAAGTCGAGTTTCTGTGCAAAGAGGTCAGCCGAGATCGCCGCCGCGGGAACCTCAATCATGCCGCCGACGGGAACATTCGGATTAAAAGCCGTGCCCTCACGCTCGAGCTCGGCACAGACTTCACGGATCAGGGACAGGCTCTGTTCAAGCTCCTGCAGACTGGATAGCATCGGAATCATCATCCGCGCGTCACCATGGACAGCGGCTCTCAGGATGGCACGAAGCTGCGGCCTGAACAGTGAAGGCTCGCTCAGGCAGAGCCGGATTGCCCGCAGCCCAAGGGCTGGCGTCATTGCGGCTTTGGGCTCGGCGCGACCGCCGTCCACCTGCTTATCTGCTCCGAGATCCAGTGTGCGGATGGTCACCGGCCCGTGCACCGAATTCAGAACATGACAATAGGCCTGGTACTGCTCTTCCTCTTCCGGTGGTTCGGCCCGGTTCATAAACAGAAACTCGGTCCGGTAGAGACCGACGCCTGCGGCGCCACTATTGTCCAGCGCATCGAGATCTTCGGGCAGTTCAATGTTGGCGAGCAGGGTAATCTCTTCGTTATCGAGAGTGACCGCCTTTTCATTCCCGAGTTTGGCGAGTGCCTGTCTTTGCGCGTGCTGGCGTTCCTGCAGAGCCTGGAACTGGGCGAGCAGCCTGTCATCCGGCGAGACGAGTACGGTGCCGGTGGCGGCATCCACAATCAGTTGGTCACCGTCACGGATAATGTCGATGACCCGATGCAGCCCGACGACAGCCGGAAGACCCAGGCTGCGCGCCAGGATAGCCGTGTGGGATATCGGTCCACCGAGGCTGGTTACGAAGGCGGTCATGTTGCGGTGGCGAAGCATTACCGTGTCGGCCGGGCTGAGGTCCCGGGTGACAATGATGCGGTCGTTCAGCTCCTGGTCAAGACCTGCCACATCCGACCGACGGTGATCTCCGCTGCGGGTCAGTGCATCCATGATCCGGCCGACCACTTGAGCGACATCCTCCTTTTTCGTCCTCAGGTACGGATCCGAGATATTGTCGAAAAACGCAATCAGGGTATCCGCATGATTTTTAAGCGCCCATTCGGCGTTAATCTTTTCGTTTCGGATCGATTCGGCCGGCTGATGTGAAATGAGTGGATCGTCAAGCATCAGCAGGTGAACGTCGATGAAAGCCCCCGTCTCTGGAGGTGCCGTGGGCGGCAGGTTGGCCTGCAGCTGTCTGAGCTCAAGACGCACTGATGCGATGGCTTCGTTGAACCGAGAGACTTCCTGATCAACACCGCCGGGATCGATCTGAAAGTGCAGCACCTCGTCCTGCCACCCATCCAGAATCAGCGCATGCCCAATGGCAATGCCCCGTCCGATGCCTGTTCCACTGAGCGCCAGCATTACTCTTCTTCTCCGAAGCGCTCATTGATCAGCTGAATGATCTCTGCTGCAGCCGCTTCGGCGTCTGCGCCGACTGCCCGAAGTGTCAGTTGCGAGCCTTGGGGTGCCGCCAGCATCATGAGGCTCATGATGCTTTTGGCGTCTGCATGCGCATCTCCCTGGAGCAGCTCAACGCGGCTCTCATAGTGGGTTGCCGCCTTTACCAGCTTGGCACAGGCGCGGGCATGCAGCCCGAGACGGTTGATGATCTTGACGTCCAGCTCGACCGTCATCGCCTCAGTCTCCTTTCACCGGGTGCAGGTCACGATGGCGTATCTGGACAGGGCCGCCGAGTTCGCGAAATTCCCGGGCAAGTCTTTCGACCATGTAGACCGACCGGTGTTGGCCGCCCGTGCAGCCCAGTGCCACGGTGAGATAGCTGCGGTCGACGATGTCGAAGTGCTTTATCCAGAAACTGATAAAGGATTCCAGTTCGGCGGTCATCTGGTGGACCAGGTCGGCACGCTCAAGAAAATCGATAACGGGTCTGTCGAGGCCGCAAAGATCCCGAAGTTCCTTCTCCCAATAGGGATTGGGCAGGCAGCGAAGATCGAAGACCGTGTCAGCGTCGGTAGGGGCACCGCGCTTGAACCCGAAAGACTGAAACAGCAACGTAGGTTGCGATTGCAGCGTGCCCTGCGCGAAGCCGCGGATCGCCACGCGGAGTTCATAAGGTGTCATGATGCTCGTATCGATCGTTCTCTCAGCTGCATCTGCAAGCGGCGTGAGCAACTCACGCTCCTGGAGGATGCCCTCCAGCAACGGGGTATCCTCGTCCGTTAAGGGATGTCTTCTGCGGGTTTCACTGTATCTTTGCAGGAGCTGTTCGGTGTCGGCTTCCAGGAAGACGACCCGTGGCGTTACGCCCGCGGCACGCAGCTCGTCAATGCCGGTCTCGAGCGTTTTCAGAAATTCCCGGCTGCGCGAATCGATGCTGACAGCGGCACTTTCGATACTGGCGGGCGAGCTTTGCTGCAGTTGTGCTGCCAATTGTGGCAGCATGCCAAAAGGGAGGTTGTCGATACAGAAGTAGCCGAGATCCTCGAGCGCATGCAGGGCAATACTTTTGCCAGACCCCGACAGTCCGCTGACGATAATCAGATTCATGTTGGGCCTTTCGTTGCGCTAGGCGGTTTTAAAGCGGCGTCGGGAACCGGTGTACACGGGTCTGGCCGCGGATCCGAGTGGGCCCCTGATCAGGTCAATAAACTGAACAGGCTGTCCGCGTCATTTGCCTCACCGACGGCGTCCCGAAAACCGCTGTCAGAGAATGCGCCGGCAAGGTCGCTCAAGATACGAAGGTGCTGATCGGTTGCCTCGGCCGGGACCAACAGTCCGATCACCATGGTGATGGGCTGGTCATCAATGGCGTCAAAATCCAGCGGCCGCTGCAGTTTCATTGCGGCAGCGATGGGTTCATGGATGCCGTTCAGTCGACCATGCGGGAGTGCGATGCCATGGCCGATGCCGGTACTGCCAAGGCGCTCACGTTCGTTGAGAATGGAAAACACCGTTTGCTGGTCCATTCCGGGAAGCTGTCGGGAAAGCAGTTCCGCCAGTTCTTCGAGCATGCGTTTCTTGCTCGATATCCTGACGTTGGCCGCGACCCGCTCGCGGCTCAGCAGCCGTTTCAGCGGTCCGGAATCGATGCTCTCGTTTGCGCGCGCAGCTTGCGTCATCACTTTTCTGA
This sequence comes from uncultured Acidiferrobacter sp., assembly GCA_964432165.1. Taxonomy (GTDB): domain Bacteria; phylum Pseudomonadota; class Gammaproteobacteria; order Arenicellales; family UBA868; genus UBA868. Next base: position 1,187 of record CAYSMI010000059.1, on the reverse strand, counting down.
CAGTGTCTTAATTCCGCCGTCTGCCCGATGATGGTCAGCAACCCGCTCCTTATGCCGGGTAACCTGCCGGCCCAGTTTATCGGTCATGGCGTCAATGGCCGCGTACATGTCCGTAGCGTGACCCGCGGCGTGAATCTGATGCCCGGGGATATGAACGGTCACCTCAGCAAGGTGTTCGGTTTTCTCGACGTGCAGCACTACGTGGGCACTCGTCACGTGATCATAATGCCGGATAACATGGCTGATTTTCTGATTGACATGGTCCCGCAGGGTGTCCGAGATATCAAGATGCTGGCCAGTAACAATGACGTCCATGAAAACCTCTTATGTCACCAAAGCTAAATTACACCGCGTCGCTGGGATGCCGGCAGGATATTCATCTGCTCGCGATACTTGGCGACGGTCCGCCGGGCGATTGAGATACCTTCTTCGCCGAGTCGGGCGGCGAGTTGACTGTCACTGATCGGCTTCAGCGGGGATTCGGATTCTATCATCTTGCGGATCCGGGCCTGCGCTGCCCGGGCCGAGGTCTGGGGTCCGGAGGACGGCCCGAGACCTGCCGAGAAGAAGTGCTTCATGGGGAACAGCCCATGCGGAGTGAGCAGGTACTTATGGTCCACGGCACGTGATACCGTGGATTCATGAATCCCGAGCGCCTCCCCGACATCCCGCAGGGTCAAAGGCAGGAGTGCGCCGTCACCGGCATCCATAAAACTGTTCTGAACCGAGACGATCTGGGTCGCGACACTCAGAATGGTCTGATCCCGCTGCTGGAGGCTGCGGATGAACCACTGGGCGTCGCGCAGGTGATCCTTAAGGTATTGCCGGGTTGTCTGATCGTTGCCGGCGAGATACTGCTGGTAATGGCTGCTGATACGGATGCCCTGCGCGCTCTCACGCGTCAGCGTTATGGTCCAGACCCCATCGCGCCGCTGCACAATGGCGTCCGGAGAAACTGCAGGCGCCGGGGATGCAGCCAGACGCTCACCGGGTTTCGGGTCCAGTGACTGAATCAGCCGAAGGGCCTCGGCCAAGGCGGAACGTTCGATATCGAGCACTTTGGCGAGTGCGTCGTAGCGGCGCGCGCTGAGCAAAGACAGGTGCTGGCGCACAATCTTGCGTGCATCCACAAGACCCGGGGCCTCCGGAGGTTGCGCCTTGAGTTGCAGGGCGAGGCACTCAGCCAG
>CAYSMI010000058.1:6931-9915 GCA_964432165.1 uncultured Acidiferrobacter sp. | reverse complement strand
AGTCGGCGTCGAGCCCTTCCGGGCTTCCGAGCTTCACCTTGAGATAACGGGCCCCGGTGCGGCTGACCACTTCCGGCACCCTTTCCCGAACTACCTCTGGCGGCAGAATCCCGATAGTCACCGATGTGGCAACACCCTTGTGCGACAAGCCGAGCAATCGGTAAAGCGGCTGTCCGGACCCTCGCGCGAGGCAGTCCCACAGCGCCATATCCACCGCGGCCCAGGCGCAGGGCGCAACTCCCGTCTCGCGCGCCAGTTTCCAGCCCGCAAAAGGGCTTTGTAGCGCCTCAGGGTGCGAATCCAGAAAACGGCGGATCTGGTCCTCGCAGCCCTCGGCTGTATCGGCTCCCGTAAGGCCGCCTGGGGCCGCTTCACCCAGCCCGGATACGCCATCGTGGCTGACGGTGACAAAAAGATTCACTGATCCGGCACTTTCGCCCCGGCTGATGCGAAGCGGATAGCGCTTTTTCAGGCTGACGTGCTGATAGTCAATATCCAGAAATACCTCCCCCAGGGATGGCTCTGCTGAGATTTCCCAATGGTAAGCGATGGATATTAGTAGGCCTGCCCTACAAAAAAAACCCCGGCAGTTTATCTGCCGCAGATTCTGTTGAGGATCAGCCGGGCTCTTCTTTGCAGTATATGCAGCGGTTACTCAACCCGCAGGGGCAAGCTCCCGACACCTTCGATCTCGCCGAGAAGCTCATCACCGCGCTGAACCGGCCCCACCCCGGAAGGTGTCCCGGTGAAAATCAGATCACCCGGGCAAAGCAGAAAATAGCGTGACAGCTCGCTGATGATTTCCGCCACTTTCCAGATCATCTGGGAGAGGTCCCCTGACTGGCATAGCTCGCCGTTCTTGCTGAGGCAGATTGCGCCGGCTTGCGGATGTCCGATTCGATCCGCGGGGGCGATGGCCGAGCAAGGTGCGGACTGCTCAAAGGCCTTGCCGATTTCCCAGGGACGGCCCTGGCGCTTCATCTCGCCCTGCAGGTCGCGGCGCGTCATATCCAGGCCAACCGCATAACCAAAGACACAGTCCAAGGCTTTCGCGATGGAGATATCTGAGCCTCCTGATTTAAGACCCACGACAAGTTCGATTTCGTGCTGCACATCCTCACTCAGTGGAGGATAAGTAAACACCCCTCCAAGCAGGAGGTTATCCGGATTCTTCTGGAAAAAAAACGGTGCTTCACGGTCCGGGTCATGACCCATCTCCACCGCGTGTGCGGCGTAGTTGCGCCCGACACAGTAAATTCGGTGCACCGGGAAAACATCCTCCGAATCCACCACCGGCAGCACAGCAGGATCGGGCGCGTGCACAGCTTTCGAGATGTTCTTAGTCATCGGTTTTCACTCTCTTCTTCAAGGTGCCCCGACCATCGACCCACACGATTAAGCAGGCGGCGTGACCCGATTTTACCGATCAGCGAGAGTTCAGGTCCTGGGCTAGTGACGACAAGGTGGTGCGCCAAGCGCCCGATCCGATAGGATAGATACCGAAACCGCTTCGATGAGCATCCTTTTGTGACAGCGACACCCTCGATTCTTGCGATTGATCAGGGCACAACCAGTTCCCGCGCAATCGTATTCAACGACCAAGGTGAGGCGCTGCATGTCGCCCAGCAGGAATTCACCCAGCACTATCCGGCTGAGGGCTGGGTGGAACATGATCCCGAAGCGATCTGGTCTTCGGTCCTGTCCGTCACGCAGAAAGTCCTGTCGCAAACCGATCAGCCGCCTGTGGTCATCGGCATCACCAACCAGCGTGAGACGACCGTCATCTGGGACCGCGCCAGTGGAGTGCCGATCTATAACGCGATTGTCTGGCAGGACCGGCGCACCGCCCATGTTTGCGAATCGCTGCGAAATGAGGGCCATGAAGCCGATATCACAGCACGAACCGGACTGCTGCTGGATCCGTATTTCTCAGCGAGCAAAATTGCGTGGATTCTTGATCATGTCGACGGCGCAAGAGCACGCGCCACATCCGGTGATCTTGCCTTCGGTACGATCGACACCTTTTTATTGTGGCGCCTGACCGGCGGCCGGGTGCATGCGACAGATGCCACCAATGCATCACGTACTGCGCTTTTCAATATTCACGAACAATGCTGGGATGCCTCACTGCTGACACGCTTTCAAGTCCCCGAAGCAATCCTGCCGCAGGTTCTTGATACCGCCGATCACTTCGGCACCAGCGATCCCGATGTGCTCGGGGAATCCATCATGGTAGGTGCGCTGGTGGGTGATCAGCAGGCCGCGCTGGTCGGCCAGGGCTGTCTCAAAACCGGTATGCTCAAGAGCACCTACGGCACCGGCTGTTTTGCCATGCTGAACACGGGTCAGGAGGCGCACCACTCGCGCCACCGTCTGCTCACCACCGTGGGATACCGCCTCGATGGAAAGACGACTTATGCGCTGGAAGGCTCCATCTTCATGGCGGGCGCCAGCGTACAGTGGCTGAGAGACGCTCTGGGTCTTGTCGATTCTGCCGGCGAGACCGCAACGCTCGCGGCCAGTCTTGAATCGAACGATGGCGTTTATCTCGTGCCCGCATTTACGGGGCTGGGCGCGCCTCACTGGAATCCCCATGCCCGGGGTACCCTGCTGGGCATGACCCGCGCCACGGGACCCGCTCACATTGCACGGGCGGCCCTGGAAGCCGTGTGCTACCAGAGTGTTGAACTCCTCGAGGCAATGGGCGAGGACGTCGGTGAGGAGACCACGATGCTGCGGATAGACGGGGGGATGGCGCGCAACAACTGGCTGGCCCAGTACCTCGCGGACATCACCAGGACAACCGTAGAGCGCCCCGCGCTTTTGGAGACAACCGCGCTCGGGGCTGCGCGCCTTGCCGGCCTTCAGGCCGGGGTCTTTAACGCTCTGGCCGACCTGCAAAAGGCCTGGGTCGCGGACCAGACCTTTACCCCGACAATGGATGAAAGCGAGCGCCGATCGCGGCTCAGCACCTGGCGGCGTGC
>CAYSMI010000058.1:0-6831 GCA_964432165.1 uncultured Acidiferrobacter sp. | reverse complement strand
TCCCGGCATCGGCCAGGATGAGATCCGAGGCTTTCTCGGCAATCATCACGGCCGGCGCATGGGTGTTACCGGAGACCAGCGTCGGCATGATAGAGCAGTCCACCACCCTAAGGCCTGACACACCCCGGACCTTGAGAGCGGCATCGACCACGGCTTCATCGTCAAACCCCATCCGGCAGGTGCCCGATGGATGAAAGATGGTGACCCCGGTATCGCGCGCAAATTCCAGCAACGCCTCATCCGACTGAAGCTGCTCCCCCGGTTGGTATTCATCAACGATGTATTGTGACAGGGCCGGTTGCGCAGCGATCTGCCGTGTCACCCGGAGCGCGTCGACCACGGTCCTGCAGTCGTTTTCGGTCGAAAGGTAACCCGGGTGAATCTCCGGGCGCGCCATCGGATCAGCGCTTTTAATCTCGAGGTAACCCCGGCTGGTGGGCCGCAACTGACAGACCGAAGCGGTAAATCCGGGAAAATCATGCAGCGGCGCGCCCGGCAGATCGGCCGAAAGCGCAGCAAAGTGAAACTGGATATCGGGCCGGTCGAGATCAGACCGGGTTCTCAAGAATGCACCTGCCTGATTAATGCCAACTGCCATCGGGCCTGATCGCTGGAAAACATACTGCATGCCCATGCGCAGCTTCCGCCAGAGGCTGCGCATATCGTCGTTGGTAGTGAGCGGCTGGTTGCAGCGGTGGATGACCCGAACCTGAAGGTGATCCTGCAGGTTCTGGCCGACCGCCGGCCGGTGTGAAAGCACCTCGATACCGTGACGTTTCAAAAGGTCCGCATCACCAATACCGGACAGTTGCAGCAGCTGCGGCGACTGCAGTGCACCGGCACTCAGAATCACCTCGCGCCGGGCGGTCACGGTCTTCTCCCGCCCACCCTGGCGAAACACCACGGTATCCGCCCGGGCACCTGAGAATCCGACGCGGCAGACATGGGCGTCTGTCTCTATAGAGAGGTTGGACCGGGATCTCGCCGGCTTCAAGTACCCGGTGGCGCTGGAACAGCGTCTGCCCTGCCAGGTGGTCAGCTGATACGGCCCGGCGCCTTCCTGGCTTTCACCGTTGAAATCGGGGTTCTCGGGATAGCCCGCCTCCACACAGGCATCAATAAAAGCGCGCGCCAGTGTATTCGGACGGCCGACATCGGACACACCCTGGGGACCGTCTTCACCATGAAAGGCATCTCCCCCTCTTTCGTTTCTTTCGGAACGGATGAAGTACGGCAGCACATCCTGCCATGACCAGCCCGGGTTACCCAATGCTGCCCAATGCTCGTAGTCTTCAGGCTGTCCGCGCACGTAGATCAGGCCGTTAATCGCGCTGGAACCGCCCAGCACCTTGCCGCGCGGCCAGTAGATCGATCGTCCGTTCATGCCGGGGTCGGGCTCGGTGTCGTAACACCAGTTGTACCTCGGGTGGAACATCGTCTTGGCATAGCCGATCGGTATGTGCAGCCACGGGTAGCGATCGCGGGGCCCGGCTTCCAGCAGCAATACCCGATGCCGGCCGCTCGCCGAAAGACGGTTGGCAAGCACACAGCCTGCCGATCCTGCGCCCACAATGACGTAATCGAATTCCATCGGCGCCCCGTCAGGCTGGTATCAGCATCCTACGCGAGTGAACTGCAGTAGTGATGCTCATCGGTCAGACACCGACTGATGCGTTGCTCAATCGGCTGGTTTTGGTGACTGTAGGCGATGCACTCAATCTCAAGCAGTGGGGTTCCCACGTCGATGTGAAGATAACGCGCCTCGACCTGCGTGGCACTCGCAGCGCGAAGACGATCCCGTTTACTGATAACCGGTACCCCAAACTGCTGTTCGTAGTAGTTGTAGACCGTATTCGGCACGTCACGGGCATCCATGGTCGCAAGCTCAGAGAAGAGATCCCATGAAACGGAAATCGTCTCGTAGATCTTCGGCTCGAGATTGAGATAACGCACCCGGACAATCCGGATCACTTTCTTACCGGCGGCAAGCTCGAGCGCATCCCGCTCGGTACGGCTTGCCACGTTGACCGAGACGCGCAGGTTCTTGCTCTCCGGCAGTTCTCGGGCCCCATCAGCCCGGAGAAAGTCAAAAAACCGAAATGGCGTGTGCTCCGTGACGGCGGTGCCACGACCCTGGTACCGCGTCAAAAGACCCTGGGAGACCATTTCATCCAGGGCACGCCGGACTGTCCCCTGGCTGACGTTGAACTCCTCCGCCAGTTTAGGTTCGCTGGGCAGCAGTTCCCCGGGTCGCCAATGGTCAGCGGCGAGCCGTGCCAGAAGCGTCTCCTTGATTTGCTCGTATAGCGGCCTTTTTTCCACTTGGGATACGGGGCGCGTTTGCGCTTGGCTGTGGGACGGTTGTGCCTTAATTGACACGGTCATTCAACTCCGTTATAACACATCTAGAATTCTTATATAAGAATTACAATACTATGATATATCACTTAGGAGTTTTCTATTGAGCAGCGAAGTACCTGATTTTCTGGTCCACGACGACCGCGACGCCGTGGGTGTTGTTGTGGTTGAGGACGTTGCGGCAGGAGACAATCTTTCAGGCTGGGTCATGGATTCCGACAAGACCATCAGCCTTGCCGTTAACAATCCGATTCCGCTTGGACACAAATTTGCCCTGCGGGATATCCGCACCGGCGAGTCAGTCATTAAATATGGTGAGGATATCGGACAGGCCGTGACCGACATCCCCAAAGGCGATCACGTCCACGTCCATAACCTTAAAACCAGTAAGTGGTGAATCATGAGTGACCCTAGTTTCTTTGGATACCGACGGGAAAACGGCCGCGTCGGCATCCGCAATCACGTTGTAATTCTGCCGTTGGATGATCTTTCCAACGCCGCCTGTGAAGCCGTCGCCAATAACATCAAGGGTACGCTTGCGCTGCCACATCATTACGGCCGACTGCAGTTCGGCGAAGATCTGGAACTGCATTTTCGAACCCTGATTGGCACCGGCGCCAATCCGAATGTGGCGGCAGTCGTCGTGATCGGCATTGAGCCCGGATGGACTGCCCGGGTCGTCGACGGCATTGCCAAAACCGGAAAACCCGTCCAAGGCTTCGCGATTGAACAGCACGGCGATATTGAGACTATCGCCAGCGCCAGTCGTGTCGCAAAGGATTTTCTGCAGGCCGCTTCCGAACTGACCCGCGACGAATGCCCGATCTCGGATCTTTGGGTATCCCACAAGTGCGGTGAGTCCGATACGACTTCCGGCATGGGCGCCAACCCCACCGTCGGCAACTTTATCGACAAGACCGATGCGATGGGCGTGACCAACTGTTTTGGCGAGACCTCCGAGATCACCGGCGCGGAACACCTGTGCCGGGAACGCGGCATCGATAAGGAAGTCGGCGACAAGTGGTTTGCAACCTGGCAGGCCTACATGGACGAGGTGATTGAACCTCACAAGACCAGCGATCTTTCAGAAAGCCAGCCGACCAAGGGCAATATCGAGGGTGGGCTGACCACCATTGAAGAAAAGGCCATGGGCAATCTGCAGAAGATCGGCAAGAACGCCCGCTACATCGACGTGCTGACCCCCGCCCAAACGCCAGAAAAAGGTCCGGGGCTGTATTTCATGGATACCTCCTCGGCTGCAGCCGAATGCGTCACCCTGCAGGCTGCTGGGGGATTTTCCGTACATATCTTCCCCACAGGCCAGGGCAACATCATCGGTAACCCGATCGAGCCTGTCATTAAGGTCACGGCAAATCCGCGCACCGTGCGAACCATGGGCGAGCATGTGGACCTTGATGTATCCGGCCTGCTTCGCCGGGAGATGAACCTCGATCAAGCGGGGGATGCGCTCATTGATATGGTGGTTCGAACCTGCAATGGCCGCCTGACCGCCGCTGAGGCACTGGGCCACCGGGAATTTGTGATGACCAAACTGTACCGAAGTGCGTAGACCGCAGATAAGGACAGGTCGACAGACTTCTTTCAACAGAAAAACTACCAGATACAACTAAGCTGCTAACGGAATCGTGATGTTGGTTGAATAGACCTAAGACATTTGATGATCAACAACCGACAGCGAAGAGGTGCTGGTGAGAACCAGCAATCAAACAGTCCACGCTCGATGGGTGGACATCAATTGAGGGAGAGTTATATGAAACGCAAGTTACTTACCTTAACCGGAGCGCTACTGGGTCTTGCACTGACAGCAAGCACAGCGCACGCAGTAAAAATACGGGTTCAATCTGTTATCCCGGCCAAAGCAGACGAAGTCGTGATGTTAAACGACTTTGCGGACAACGTTCGGGCGCTTACCAACGGCGAAGTTGATATCGAAGTGCTTCCCGCGGGCGCAGTTGTTGGAGTTAAAGAGACGCTTGAAGCGGTGGACAAAGGCCTGATTGAAGGCGGTTTCGCATGGACGCACTACTGGTCTGGTTATCACCCGGCCGCAATGCTGTTTGGCTCCCCCACCGCGGGCGCGGGTCTGGGAATCGACAACATTGCCTGGATCTCCTGGTACATGAATGGTGGCGGCAAAGCCCTGTATGACGAGTTGTGGTCCGAGATGGGCATGAATATTAAAGGCCTCATGCTGCAGCCGGTCGGTCCAGAAGCCCTGGGCTGGTTTAAAGAGCCCATCCACAGCATGGATGATTTCCGCAAGTACCGCTTCCGGACACCCCCGGGTATTCCGGGTCAGAGTTACAAAGACATCGGGGTTGCTGCAGTCGCCATGGGTGGTGGTGATATTTTGCCAGCTCTAGAGGCCGGCACGATCGATGCAGCCGAGTGGTGCTGCCCGAAGCCGGACAGCGTGTTTGGCTTCCAGAAGGTATTGAAGCATTACTATCTGCAGGGTCTGCACCAGGTCGTGGTCAACGCCGACATGTATATCAATGGCGACATTTGGGCCAGTCTGACGCCTGATCAGCAGAATGCCATGCAAGTTGCTGCCGATGCGTCTTTGATCCGTTCATTGGCATACCGTATCTATGAAAATGGCAAGGCTCTTAAAGATCTCACCGAGAATCACGGCGTCATTCTGCACGACACGCCGGCCGACTACTTTACCGAGTACATGGCTGCCACAGAAAAACTGTATGCCAAGTTGAATGCGGAAAACGCATTCTTCAATAAGGTGCATAACTCGATGACGGAGTTTGCCGACATCGCGGTGCCTTTCTGGTCTGGCGCACAGATGAGTAACGCCAATCTCGGGATGGCATACGCCAGACAAAAACAATAGTCGTTTCGTTATCGGTCCGAAAGGACCGGCTCCTGTAACTGAAATTCCGAAGCGGGCCTCGTGCCCGCTTCTTTTTCAGTATAGGATGTAAGCCCGTCGTCAGCCGGAACCCGCCCATGGCAGATGAACCCGATCAACTGGATATCACGGATGAACTGATTGCAGAGCGCCGCAGTTCTGGGCCTGGCGATCTCCCGGACGATATGCCGCCATGGATGGCCCGGACGATCAGCTGGATTGACCGGTTCAGTTTGTGGATAGGGCGGATCGTCTGCTGGATGACCATACCTCTATTCGGCGCCATGGTCTACGAGGTGATTGCACGCTATGCCTTCACAGCGCCGACCATGTGGGCCTACGACATCAGCCGTATGTTCGCCGGTGCCCTTTTCATGCTCGGTGCGGGCTATGGCCTGTCTAAAGGTGTGCATATCCGCGCTGATTTCATCTATCGAAACTGGTCACCCAGGACACAGGGGATGATCGACAGTGCTTTATACATCGCACTTTATTTCCCAGGATTGATCGTCTGTCTATGGGCCGCGTATGACTACGCCTACCTCGCGTGGATGCGCGGCGAACGGGGCATGGACACGGCGTGGATGCCGTTAATGGGCCCGATAAAAACAGCGCTGCCCGTCGGTATCGCATTGCTGCTGATTCAGGGTGTGTCCGAACTGCTCAAAAGCATCTACGCGACAACCCACAACCGCTGGCCAGGCGAATGACTAACGAAATCCTCGGTCTGATCCTGATCGGCTGCATGCTGTTCGCCATCTTTGTTGGCTTCCCGATCTCCTTTACCCTGATTTTTCTCGGCCTGGTGTTCGGATATATCGGCTTTGGCAAGCTGGTGTTTTACCTGATGACGTACCAGTTTTCCGGGGTCATGCTGGAACAGACCCTGGCCGCGGTACCGCTTTTTATCTTCATGGGCATTCTCATGGAAAAAGCGGGCCTGATGGAAAGGCTTTTTTCGGCGGTCCAGCTGATGCTTTCGCGCACCCATGGGGCGCTTTTTATTGCGGTACTGTTCGTATCGACTATTTTTGCCGCGGCCACCGGAATCGTAGGTGCGTCGGTGACGATTCTCGGCATCATGGCCGCCAAGACCATGAACCGCTCCGGCTATGACGTTCGTCTGGCGGCCGGTACGATAACGGCCGGAGGTACCCTAGGTATTCTGATTCCCCCCAGTATCATGCTGGTGGTAATGGGTCCGATCCTGGAGGTTCCGGTTACGGACCTTTTCGCCGCAGCGATCGTTCCCGGCGTGCTCCTGGCCAGCCTGTATACCGGCTATGCGCTGCTGCGCTGCCGCCTTGATCCTTCGCTTGGGCCGCCACTGCCGCCGGATCAGCAACCGGATTCAATGCGGGAGGTTATCAGGGAATTCTTTCTCGGCCTGGTACCACCGGCAGCGCTGGTTTTTTCAGCACTCGGATCCATCCTCTTTGGGCTGGCAACGCCTACCGAAGGCGCCGGGATGGGCGCCTTTGGCGCACTGCTGCTGACACTCGCTTACCGTAAACTCAGCTGGTCAGGGCTCTCTGATGCACTGATCAAAACACTCGAAATTACGGCGCTCATCATGTTTTTGGTGGCGG
>CAYSMI010000057.1:0-9924 GCA_964432165.1 uncultured Acidiferrobacter sp. | reverse complement strand
AGTGATGCAGCGTCGGATTAAATGGCGGCAGGGCAAGCCCTTGCGCACTGCCGACGATTGCGCTTCGCAGTCTGCCAAAATCGGTATAGGCACCAAACCCTTCGCTCTGACTCATTCGCTTCCTCCTCGCGGTTGAGATTGCAGTATGGCTGCTCGTTTGAAATCGCGTTTTGCAGCGGCAATGGCCCGTTGATCGGCGCTATTCTTCCAGCGCATTGCCAGCCCTATCTCAGCATCCTTCCAAAACGGTTGGGAGATATTACTGCGTGAGCGCTCACTTGTCAGGATGGGATGGATGCTGAGAAGCGCCATCTTGGGCAAGGTCGCGCCAACCAAACGCCAACCGGCATTAACAGTTTTCGAGCGCTCCCGAGAAGATCGTGCAGCAGGGACCGGCTATCTGCACACCATCATCAAGCATCTTGCAGTTCATCTCACCACCTTTTGGCGAAAGCTGGACTGAGCTAAGCTCGGTCCTGGAAAGTTGTGATGCCCAGTATGGCGCCAAGGAGCACTGGGCGACACCGGAGACCGGGTCTTCCGGGATACCGTTGGCCGGTGCAAAAAACCGCAGGACATAATCCGCTTCCTGTCCACGAGCGGTGACGGCTATGGTTGGAAGATCCAACGCTTCCAGGGCGTCATAGTCCGGCTCGAGAGCCGCTACCTCGTCACTATCATCGAACACCGCAACGTAGTGCCGGCCTTTGAGGGTAATTGACGGCGTCCGTCCAAGACCCCGGATCAGGGCAGCCGGTGGCTCGCAGGCAACAGGATCATCAGCGGGCAACACAATGGCAACATTCGCCTCATCCCGATAGGCCGCCAACTGACCACTTATCGGGGAGAGAAATTGCACATCTGACCGCTCAGGCTCCAAGGCAGACAGCACCACGTGGGCCGCAGCGAGGGTCGCATGACCCACCAAGGGAAGCTCCTTGGTCGGGGTAAACCAGCGTATGGAATATTCGCCATGACCTCCCGAAATAAAAACACTCTCTGAAACATTAAATTCATTCGCCAGATGCTGCAGCTGCGCATCTGATAACCCGTCGGTTCCGACACAAACCACTGCCGGGTTACCTCCAAAGGGTTCTGCGCTGAACGCATCAACCCAGAAAACATCATGCTTCATGTAGGAATTTACTCCTGAGGTCGAAAAAGTCTTTTACCGTAATGTAATCAGTCCAGGCTTAGCGATCGATTACTACAACCTCTCGAGGATACTCAGTCAGATATTCAAAACCATCTGCCGTCACGACAATTGAATCGCCAATCCGGCCACCATACTGGCCATCTACCGATATGCCGCCGTCTACGGCAAATGTCATACCCGCCTGCAAAACTGTACTGTCTCCCGATTTGAGTTCGGGCGTCTCAAGATAAGCCATCCCGATAGAGCGCCCCGTACGATAACTCGGTGCATAACCCTTGTCTCGGTAAACTTCATTGGCCGCCTCGGCAACGGACTCTGCCGTAACTCCCGGACGCATAGCGCCTAAGGCCGCCTGTTGAGCGTCGATAGCGACCTGCTGAACGTCTGCCGCCTGATCCGAGACCCGGCTAATGTTGAACATGCGATCGAATCCGAGCTTGTACTGTTTAAATTGGGCCATATTGCAAAAACAGAAATACACCGGATCCCCGGCTTCGAGCTTCTTGACACTGGCTCTTCTATGCACCATTGAGGTATCCATACCGGACTGCATGATCTGCAGGTTATGAATCATCGGTGACACAAACTGCTCCCAGCCCTTGGCGGTCAGAAAGTCTGCGCCCGCTCGGGTCCCGGCATTAATGACAGCCAAAGCAGCTTCGTACTCGGGAACGCCTTCCGCAAGAGACTCCTGGGCTGCAGACATCATCGCGGCTGCAACCATTCCGGCCTGTTTCATGATCCCGATCTCAAAGGGCGACTTGACTGTACGCATCTTCGCAATCAGAGGGGAAACATCTGTCAGCTCAACGCTGTCTGACACGCTCTCCAGCCAGTTACGCACCAGACCCGGCAATACTGTTTTTTCCACGCCAAGCCTTCTTGGCAGCGTTCCGAAAATTCCGGCCAAAACAGTGTCCCAGTGGTTTGGGCCAGAGTCCTCCCAGGTGCGAACATCCGGTACCCAGGTCATGGCAGTAACCATTTCACTTTCCATCAGCGGCGTTACCACAATGGGATCACCATCTGCCGAGACAATCAAAAAAGTCGGGCGCCCAAATTCTACGGACAGGTAGCCCCAAAAGCCTGCGTAATACGCAATGGTGCTCTCATCCGTTAACAACGCGACATTGATTCCCGTATCCTTCATGTAGTCCTGCAGCTCGCGCAAGCGCGCCTTTGCATGTTCAAGCATTAGGTTTTTCTCCGAGCTGGATTCTTTTCATACCGCTCTTTCCATTTTTCCTGTATCCCTGACTATTTTTTCCGTGCCGCGACACTATCAGACCACCTTGAGTCGGGCACAACTACAATCTTGCCAACAAAGTGCTTCTCCATGAAGTAGGTCTGCGCTCTATGAAAGTCCGACAACTTGAACTGGCTATCCAGTATTGGTTTGATCTTGCCAGTATTAATGTAGTGCGTCAGTCTCTTAAACGCACCACGCGTGCCCTGAGAAGATCCATGAATGGCGAGGTGTTTCAGATAAATCGTCCTGAGGTCTAACTGAACCACTGGCCCACCAATAGCGCCAGCGGTCGTGTAGCGGCCCTCCGGACGCAACAACTGCAGCAGCGAATTGAAAAGTGTTCCGCCCACAAGATCGGCGACCACGTCCACAGCGTGGTCCTCAAGAGCATGATGCGCAGCATCGATGAGATCGGGACTATTCCTGTCGATGACGGCTTCGGCACCGAGCGCTTTTACGGCTTCCAGTTTGGCCTTACTGGTGATCGCGTAGGGGATTGCGCCCCGCGCACGGCACAGCTGGATCAGACCGGAACCCACGCCCCCAGATGCTCCGGTAATGAGAACCCGTTCACCTGCCTGCACCTGCGCACGATCGAGCATATGCTCTCCCGTAAGGTAGGCGCAGCAGAATGTCGCCAGTTCTGCATCCGTGAGATCGTTATCCACAACGTGTGCGTTTTCGTCCGGCACCACAAGATACTCGGCGAAACCACCGTCCCGACCGTGGCCGATATAGTCGATGTCGGCGAGACTATCGCCGTCGTCGTTATAGATACTGAAGTCGACCATCACCCGTTCCCCAAGTCGTTCGGCGGAAACGTCAGAACCCACACCGACTATCGTTCCCACAGAATCTGTACCCTGAACGCGTGGAAACGTCAGCGTTTCCTGGGATGCATTTCTTCGCCACGAAGCCACCGCATCGGGATTTTCATCGGTACCGTAAGCACCTTGTCGTACCCAGACATCGGTGTTGTTGAGCCCGCAGGCCGCGACCTCTATCAAAACCTCTCCGGGCGTCGGGTCCGGAACCGGAAAATCCTCACAATAGACGAGTTTGTCCAGGCCCCCGTGACCGGTCAGTACGACCGCTGCCATTTTTGATGGCAAGCCTTTCATATTCTTTTTTTCCTCCCCGGATTTCCAAAAATGGTGTCACCTTCATACCAAAGCCTCGCGATCATACGCTTTAAGTCGCGAAAGAGGTGGGCAGGGTTACCCTGATCGCTTCACTCCGAATCTGCATCGAGTCGTGTGACGACGATCGGCTTTGAAGACGCCAAGATCCGAACCTCATGTAAGATTATTGTTTTGGCGGCGTATCTGCCAGGCTATATGGAATTTTCACACTTTCTAAACAGTCATCTTCTGGATCCCGCGATTGGCGCAAGACGCCTTTACCGCGAGATGCTGGAACAGGCCGTTCACGCCGAAGCCTGCGGTTATCGGGGGGTGTCGATACCCGAACACCACCTCGTCAACATACTGCTGATTCCCTCCCCCCTGCAGTTTGCGGTCAAGGTCGCGGCTCATACCGAAAGTGTCGAGATCGCGACCTCCGTATGTCAGTTGCCGCTGCGTGACATGCGGGTTTTTGCCGGTGAAGTCATTCAGGCGCAGACGCTTTGCGGTGGGCGATTGATTCTGGGCGTGGGCAAAGGGGCTTTTGGTTACGAGACTGCACGCATGGGTGTCCCCTTCGACGACACTAAAGCAAAATTTGAAGAAAGTCTTCAGGTGCTCGAGGCCCTTTTGTCACAGCAAAGCGTCTCATGGAAAGGCGAGCATTACCGCTTCGACCCGCTGACCGTGATGCCCCGGCCCGAGGATCCGATTCCTATCGCTCTTGCGATCATGGCACCCGCTGGCATCGAGGCCATGGCGGCAAAGGGCTACCACATCCAAACCACGCCGTTGGGGGCCCATCATGGCGTGCTGATGGAACAGGTCAGCGCCTTTTACAAAGGCAAAGCCGCTGCGGGACCGCATTGCCGTTCGCGGCTGTCCCTTCAGCGCGGGCTCTATCTCACGAAAAACGATGCCGATACAAAAAACAAAATCGCGCATGCCTATCGCTACTACGAGAGCTTTGATAATGTCTTTGGCGGTCCCGGGATCGTCGAGCGGGGAATTATCAAACCGTTACCCCGTACGCAACCGATCGAAGAGCTCGGACAGAATGTGCTCATTTGCGGCGTCCCGGAGATGATTGACCGTCTTTCCGAATATGCCGAACTCGGCATCGACGAGGTGATCGCTTCCTCTAACTTTGGGCAGGACCAGTTGGAAACCCTGGAGATGATGGGCCGGTTTGGCGAGGAAGTGCTCCCGCATGTCCGCGCACTCGGCCGCCAGGTCGCATGAGCGCCAACCACGCTCACTAACGATGTCGATCGACTGCGTCTATACGATCGAAGGAGATGGTCCCGCGCTTTTTCTGATTCACGGAATCGGAGCGCGCCGGGCGACCTTTGCCCAACTCGTTGAGGGGCTTAAGGATCGCTTCACCTGTATCCGATACGACCTTCGCGGCCATGGTGAGAGCCCCATCCCCGAGGGACCTTTTGGGCTCGAGGATCTGGTCGACGACCTCGAGGCGCTTCGTTCACGAATTGGCATCGAGCGCGCGCACTTCGCCGGCCACTCTCTGGGCGGCATGATCGGACCGGCGTATGCGAGACGCTATCCAGACAGGGTTAGGTCTTTGGGTCTGTGGTCCACGGCAGCCTTTCGAACACCAGAGGACAGCGCCAAGGTTAATGCCGTTGTCGCCGCCATGCGCGAGAAAGGTATCCCGCAGGTACTCGACACCCTGACCGCGCGCTGGTTCACCGATGAATTTGCAGCAAGCCGCCCAGACGTGATTGAAAAACGCAAGCAGCAGGTCATCGATACGCCGCGCGATATCTTTCTTAATGTCTTCGACATCTATGCCGGTACCGAGATGGGTCCGTGGCTGCACGAAATTTCAGCACCCTGCCAACTGTTGACGGGAGAACAGGATGGCGGCTGTAACCCGAGACTCAATCGGGAAATGGCGAACGCCCTGCCTAACGCCGACTTGGTCATCCTTGACCAACTAAAGCACGCGATCTTTATAGAGGCGAGCGACCGGGTGTTGCCCGTGGTGAGAAACTTTCTTATCGAGAACGACGTCTAGATTGCACAATACCAAAGGTCCGACAACAGAACTACACGCATCAACTAATGTCTGTTCTTGGGATTTCGCAGCAGGAGCCATGCGCCGGCCGCGAACACCGGAAGACTGAGTAATTGGCCCATGGTCATCCAGTCGAGTGCAACAGGGCCCAGGTGCACATCCGGCTCGCGGTAGAACTCGACGATGAAACGGAAAAGCCCGTAGCCGAGCAAAAAAAGGCCGCTGACCTGACCCGACCTCCGCGGTTTCGCCGCGAAGATCCAGACAATCACAAAGAGCACCACACCCTCCAGAGCCGCCTCGTACAGCTGCGAGGGATGCCTCGGCAGCGGTCCTGCTGCAGGGAAAACCATCGCCCAGGGAACGTCACTGACCCGCCCCCACAATTCCTGATTGATGAAGTTGCCAACGCGCCCGGCAAGAAGGCCTGGTGCGCACAAGGGGGCGAGAAAATCAGCAACTTCAAAAAACGATCGTTCTGATCGGCGTGCAAAAAGCATCACGGCCGCCACGACCCCGATAAGGCCGCCATGAAAGGACATGCCACCGGTCCACACCCAGAGAATTTCCAGAGGGTGCGTCAGATAGTACCCGGCATTGTAAAACACGACATAACCCAGTCTGCCGCCCAGAACCGCGCCGACAGCGACGTAGAAGACGAGATCCCAGACCTCATTATTGCGCCACTCTCCGGGGACCTGTCTGGCCTGGTACCTGCCAAGCAGACCGCCCGCAGCAAACGCGACCAGATACATCAGGCCGTACCAATGGATGGCAAGCGGCCCGATGCTGATGGCGACGGGGTCGATGTTTGGGTAAGTCAAGACAATTCCGACAGACTGATACTCAATGGGGGAACTTCATGAAAAGTTCAAAATAATAATCAAACTCCTCGAGCTTCATTTCCCCTTTTCCATGTTCCACGCAACTGGTGACAAAGCGGTGCCATTCGACCGTGAGTACCTCGTAAAGATCGTTGGGGATCGCGCCTTTTACATGACTGATCTTTTCCTCGACCCGCATTCTGTCGAGATCATGAATGTGCTTGCCGTAAATATTCGTAATCATAGATTCTGTCTATTGGTATTGATTCCACCGAAAAATTCAAAATGCACCGCTAAATCTGTTACCAAAGCAAACCGGAACTTAAATGCCGTACAGCCCGAAGATTGAAAACCCAGGATAACAGGCTGTGGATGATACTCGATACCCGGATGCAAACTGAGGGCGATTCCGTATTCCATCATTTACAATGTTGGCAGAAAATCATCGTATCATGATCGTCCCGGCACGACGGTCCAACCTAAAAATCTAAGAGCCGCACTTGATCTTATCTTCTTTCCGACGATTCCTTGGCGCGGCTCTGCCCATCCGAGGCGATGCTGCAATCCCTCCTTCATCAGTGCGCAAAATCTGCCTTGTGAGCACCCTCGTCCTCAGCGGGCTTATTAGCACGATGATGCCGGTGCACGCCGCAACCCGGCTGATTGTCGATACGGTGGATCACGGTACTGCCGGCAAAGTACAGATCGTCGTCAGCGATGGGCGGGTAAGATTGACCCACTCCGCGATGCCCCGTCAGGAAGTACTGTTTCTTGCGGATAGCCGGGAGGTCTTTTTCATACGGCATGCACGCAAAGAATTGACGCTTATCGATCCCGCGGTATTGCGCCAGTCCATCGACCAGTTCTCAGGTATTGCGCAAAGCTTAATGGAACAACGGGAAAACCTGTCGGAAGAAAAGCGCCAGCAACTCGACGAGATGTTGAAAAGTCTTGGCATTCCTGATCCTGATCAAATCGCCCCGGGATCATTAAAGTTGAAAAATCTGGGTGAGGGCGGTCAGGCCGCCAAGATTCGCTGCGATTGGTGGCAGATCCGCCGTGAGCAACAGAAAATCGGTCGCAGCTGCCTCACGGGCAATAAAGAACTCAAAATCAGTTCAGTAGATTTTTCGACCCTGCTGAAGCTCGCCGGATACGTTCAGGAATTACAACTCTCGGCAAGTGCACTGTTGTCATCAATGGGTTTTGCCCTGCCCCCGCTGGGTTTGGCTGATAACCGGTCCCTGCCGATACGGCTGGAACATGTTTCCGGAGGATTCTCCGCAGTTCTGACAACTGTTGACCGGCTTGATGTCTCACTGCGCCTGATGGTGCCCCAAGGCTACCGCATCATCGGCATTCCGGGCAGTTGAATCCTGCGGCATCAATCAGCAAGTTCCGGCAGGTCGGCAAAAAGATCGAGAGCCTCCGGGTTCGCCAGAGCCTCGCGGTTCAGAACAGGTTCGCCGTGTACGATTTTGCGAACCGCGAGTTCCACAATCTTGCCGCTTTTGGTGCGGGGTATATCGGCAACCTGAATCACTTTGGCAGGCACATGGCGGGGGGTTGTATGTTTGCGGATTTCGCTGCAGATGCTCTCCCGCAGCGTTTCATCAAGAATCCCTCCTTCACGTAGCCGCACAAACAGCACGATCCGCACGTCACCTTCCCACTGCTGACCGATCACCAGGCTCTCCAGAACCTGCTCGATCCGCTCGGCCTGCCGGTAGATCTCCGCCGTCCCGATGCGCACACCGCCAGGGTTAAGCACCGCATCCGAGCGGCCGTAAACAACAATACCATCGTGTTCTGTGATGGATATGTAGTCTCCGTGGCACCAGATGCCCGGAAACTTCTCAAAGTACGCGGCTTTGTACTTGGCGTCATCGGGGTCATCCCAAAATCCAATCGGCATTGAGGGAAAAGTGTTGGCACAGACCAACTCCCCTTTTTCTCCACCCGGAAGTGCAACTCCGTCATCCCCCCGAACCTCGATCTGCATACCAAGCATCGGACATTGAATTTCACCGCGCCAGACCGGGAGATTTGGATTTCCGCCAATGAAGCAACCCATAATGTCGGTACCTCCGGAAATAGACGACAGGCAGGCGGTCTTGCTGACCGCGTCGTAGATATAGTCAAAACTCTCTGCGATCAGGGGGGAGCCAGTCGACAGAATCGTTCTCACGCGCGAGAGGTCGTGGGTATCGCCTGGCCGCAGCCCGGCTTTGGCGAGCGCGTCGATGTATTTCGCCGAGGTCCCAAGGATATCGATTCGCTCCTGCGCGACGAGATCGAACACCGCATTCTCATCGGGGAAAAACGGTGAACCATCGTACAGGACTACGGTTGCACCGCTGGCGAGTCCCGCGACCAGCCAGTTCCACATCATCCAGCCACAGGTGGTGAAATAGAACAGTCGATCGTCCGGGTGCAAATCGACGTGCAGCTGCTGCTCCTTGAGGTGTTTGAGTAAGGAACCGCCAGCTCCGTGCACAATACACTTGGGCACGCCGGTGGTACCCGAGGAATACATGATGTACAGCGGATGATCAAAAGGCAGATCAACAAAATCGATCTGCGTCGCTTCCGTGGTGAAATCGGCGATCAGCCTGGCGCCGGGATTGCTGGATAGATCCGGATCACTTGAGACCAAAGGCACGACCACCGTATGCTCCAGTGACGGCAGGCCTTTTTCAATTTCGCGAAGTTTTTCCAGCGAATCGTGAGTCTTGCCGTTGTACCAGTATCCATCTGCGCTGAACAGCACCCTGGGGGAAATTTGGCCAAAACGGTCGAGTACGCCCTGAACCCCAAAGTCCGGAGAACAGGAGGACCAGACTGCGCCTACCGCTGCGCTCGCGAGCATCGCAACGACGGTCTCGGGCATGTTCGGCATGAAGCCGCAAACCCGGTCACCGCGCACGATCCCGGCCTGCTTCAGGGCATCGGCAAGACCGGCAACCTGGCGATAGAGGTCGGCATGACTGAGTGAACGCGCGACCTTGTCCTCCGCCCGAAAGATAAGGGCCGGCGCCGAGTCCTGACGACGCAAGAGATTGCGGGCAAAATTCAGCCGGACCTCTGGAAACCAACGCGCGCCCGGCATCTGCCCGGGATTCACCACCACCGGATCAAGGCTCCCCGTCCCGATAACCCCTGTCCATTCCCAGATGCTGGTCCAGAATTCCCGCGGCGCCTTAACCGACCACTGATGAAGTCCGGCATAGTCATCAAACACCCTGCCCCAGCGCGATGAAACGTCGTTGGCAAAGCGGGTCATATTGGTGATTGCGACCTGCTCGGGAGAAGGCCGCCACAAGGGCTGCTCGCGCATAATGTTCCTCTGAATTAAACTTTCCTTTGCCGCTCGGAACGACAGTTTACCGTGGTACACGGTAAAATTTAACGTCGGCAGGACTCTGTCCAGTGTCGCCAACACAACCCAATGAATAGAGAAATTGACGTATAGTGCAGGCTCATCCCGTGATGACAGTCAGGCACCCAGAGGACGCTGTTCCTGATGGCGGCAA
>CAYSMI010000056.1:5408-9948 GCA_964432165.1 uncultured Acidiferrobacter sp. | reverse complement strand
GTAATCTCGGCACCGCATACGGGACATTCGGTCATTTGATAATCTCCTTCTATCAGGTCGGGAAGGCGGTAGCATCCCCAAGCGGTTGATTAACGGTACGCGATTCTAGTTTAGTCTGCACTCAATTGGATATTAAGGCCGGTTCCGCGAACGCCATCAGACCTCAAAGTCCCGGCGAAGACGGCTGGACGCAAAAAGTATTCCCCAGATGAATTTGCCTCAGCGAAGGTATAGAATGCGGCACCTGAATTACAGGCGCGTAGCTCAGCGGTAGAGCACCACCTTGACATGGTGGTGGTCGGTGGTTCGATCCCACTCGCGCCTACCAAGGAAATCGGGCACTAACAGTGTCTGCGTTAAAACGAACCCCGCAAAGGGGCTTAAAGCCGGGCACAAAGCCCGGCTTTTTGTCGAGATAGCGCAATTCCTAGCCTTGCGGAGTTTGTCTACAATTACCGTGTATTCCAATGCGGTCGGGCCTATCCATCTAGGAGAAAAGAAATGACGCCAGAGAACCTGAGAAGACTCGGAATTATCGTCGCCGTGCTGGTCATCATATATGGTGCGATGACGTTGGTTGGTCTAATTCCGAGTGAATAATCAACACGACCTCTCGAGATAAAAAAGGCGATGGATCCTAAGATTGCCCGGGAGGCTCCCGCGGCAGAATTCGGTCGGGCCCTGAAAGGTTTCGGTGTCAATCTGCTGGTAAAGGATGTCGCAAGAACCGTGGCTTTTCTCACAGACGTCCTCACCATGCAGGTCCACCGTGTCGATGCGGACTTCGCGGTGCTGGAACTTCAGGGAGAATTTTTTCAGCTCCACGCGGACCACACCTACCATGACAACCCGCTGCCTGAAGTTATAAGAGAAGCAGAGGTCCGTGGTGGCGGCATTGAACTTCGGTTATACAGGCTCAATCCCGATGCTTGCGAAAAGCGGGCACGAGCGGCGAACTTCACGGTGTTACGCGCGAGCCTGGACCGGCCGCATGGGCTGCGCGAGTGCTATCTGTTGGACCCCGACGGTTATTGCTGGGTTCCGAGCACGGCTACTAACCCATCAAGTGAGAAATAGGGCTGCCCGATCATGCCTGGACAATTGCTTTGCAACTATAATTCGCGACTGGTGATTCCCACTTGAGCCCGCGATTCTGCCTTCGCCTGGCAGTCTGGAGAAGAGCAGGGTATCTGAGAGCGCTTCGGTCTTGCCGGTTCGCGGGCCGGTATCCGGCCGTTTAACAACTTTCGCCTCTTTCTATGAAGATCACTCTGCCCGACGCCAGCGTTCGTGAATATTCAGCGCCCCGGACGGTGGCCGAGATTGCCGCGGATATCGGTCCGGGGCTCGCCAAAGCCACTCTTGGGGGAGATGTAGATGGCGCTCTAGTGGATGCCTCGCACGAAATCCAGACCGACTCGACGCTCCGCATCATCACAGCCAAGGATCCAGAAGGGGTCGAGATCCTCCGTCACTCATGCGCCCATCTTCTGGCGCAGGCAGTAAAGCAGCTTTATCCCGAGGCGCAGGTCACTATCGGCCCGGTGGTGGAGGACGGCTTTTACTACGACTTCGCTTATAGCCCCGGATTCACTGAAGACGATCTTGAGCGCATTCAGGAGAGAATGCAGGCGCTGGCAAAGGCCGGCTCCCCGGTGGAGCGCATTATCATGGGACGTGATGAAGCCATCGCTTATTTCCGAGACTCTGGAGAAGAGTACAAGGCAAAAATTATCGAAGATATCTCGGCCGATGAGGCCTTATCCCTTTATCGCCAGGGCGACTTTACCGACCTGTGCCGCGGACCGCACGTGCCGGACATCGGTATGCTCCGCGCGTTTAAGTTGACCAAACTGGCCGGGGCTTACTGGCGGGGTGACTCGCGCAACGAGATGCTGCAACGGATCTACGGGACCGCCTGGGGCGACAAGAAGTCTCTTGAGCAATACCTAACCCGCATAGCAGAAGCCGAAAAGCGAGACCACCGACGGATCGGGAAAGCGTTGGATCTCTTTCACTTTCAGGAAGAAGCACCGGGCATGGTGTTTTGGCACCGCGATGGCTGGACCCTCTATACCGTCGTAGAACGCTATGTCCGTAACCTCTTGTCCGAATACGATTATCAGGAAGTGCACACACCGCAGATGCTCGATCGGAGCCTCTGGGAGCGCTCGGGGCACTGGGACAAATTCCGCGACAACATGTTCACCACCCATGTTGATGATCGAGATTACGCCATCAAGCCCATGAACTGCCCCGGTCATGTACAGCTTTTCAATCAGGGTCTTCGAAGTTACCGGGATCTTCCTATCCGCATCGCTGAATTTGGTATTGTGCATCGTAACGAGCCGTCGGGGACGCTCCATGGCCTACTTCGTGCCCGGCGGTTCACCCAGGATGACGCCCATGTTTTCTGTACCGAGGATCAACTCCATCAGGAAGTGTCCACCCTGATTGAACTGACCTACCGGATGTACCGGGACTTCGGCTTTGACGATATCGAAGTGGCGCTTTCGACCCGGCCCGAGCAACGGGTCGGTGAAGACATATTATGGGATCGCGCAGAAGATGCACTTGCCCGTGCGCTGGAGGAGAAGGGTATCGGCTACGTCGTCCAGCCTGGTGAAGGGGCGTTTTACGGACCCAAACACGAGTTTGTCCTGCGCGATTCGATCGGACGCCGCTGGCAATGCGGAACCATCCAGGTGGATTTCTCGATGCCCGGCCGCCTTGGCGCATCCTATGTTACCGAGGACGGATCAAAGCAGGTACCGGTGATGATTCATCGGGCTATCCTGGGGTCCCTTGAGCGTTTTATCGGAATCCTGATCGAAGACACCGAAGGCAAACTTCCGTTCTGGCTGGCACCGGTGCAGGCAATCGTTCTTAACATTACTGACCGACAGCAGTCATTCGCACTGGAAACCGAAAGTTTCCTTAAAAAACAGGGGCTCAGAGTCGAAACTGACTTGAGAAACGAGAAAATTGGCTATAAAATCCGCGAGTCTACCCTGAGACGAATTCCGTACCTGCTGGTTGTGGGAGACCGGGAAGTCGAACAGGGCTGTGTGGCCGTGCGCACGCGCGAAGGCGAGGACCTGGGCACCGTACCGGTGTCAACGGTGTACGAGCAGTGTCTTTGCCCCGACGCCAGCGCGCGGCATTAATTTTTGGAGGGATTGGCAATAGCAGGAACAAAAGAGCAAAGGCTCAACGAAGACATCGCCTACGATCGTATCCGACTGGTCAGCGAGACAGGGGAACAGCTAGGGATTATTACCTCGGATGAGGCCCGAACGATTGCGGAAGAGCGCGGAATGGACCTTGTTGAAATAGCACCCAACGCAGAACCGCCGGTCTGTCGATTGATGGACTATGGCAAATACCTCTACGCAAGCGCTAAAAAAAGGCAGGAATCGAAGAAAAAGCAAAAACAGATTACGGTCAAAGAGATCAAGTTCCGGCCAGGAACCGACATCGGCGACTACGACATCAAGGTTCGTAATCTCACCCGTTTTCTTGATGCCGGCAACAAGGTCAAGGTGACGTTACGTTTTAGAGGTCGCGAAATGGCCCATCAGGAACTGGGCATGGAGATGCTCAAGCGGGTAGAGGAAGATCTTAAAGAGATCGGCGTGGTGGAACAGATGCCGAAGATGGAAGGGCGACAGATGGTGATGGTGCTGGCGCCGGTGAAACACTGAGAATTTGATCGATCCAGATTAAACGGGATTCAGGACTAATGCCAAAACTTAAGACCAACAGGGGCGCTGCCAAACGGTTCAGCAAAACCGCAAACGGAAAGTTCAAACGCTCGCAGGCGTATCTGAACCACATACTGACCAAAAAATCGACCAAACGGAAGCGCCAGTTGCGCGAAGGGCTTCTGGTTGATCCAGCTGACCAAGCTACGGTCCGCAAACTGCTGCCGTACGCCTGAGTTGGGGAAAAGCGCTGATTACCATCGTAAAGATTGCCTCAAAAAGCGGTCAAAGACGAGAAACTGAGAAAATACTGGGAAGAGTAAATCGATGCCAAGAGTGAGACGAGCAGTTACGGCAAAGGCCCGCCACAACAAAGTGATTTCCCGGGCCAAAGGGTACCGCGGCGCCCGGAAGAATGTGTTCCGCGTGGCTAATCAGGCTGTCATGAAGGCCGAACAATACGCCTACCGGGATCGCCGTCAGCGCAAGAGGCAGTTCAGAACGCTCTGGATCGTCCGAATCAATGCGGCTGCCCGCGTTCATGAACTAAGTTACAGCCGGTTCATCGACGGCCTCGGCCGGGCCAATATCTCGCTGGACCGGAAAGTGCTCGCTGACATGGCTGTGAACGACCAGGTGGCTTTTGCTGCACTGGCAGAGAGGGCAAAAGCTGCGCTTGCCGCCTGACCACCGGACGAGTTGGAGCGCGCCTGATAGCGAGGCGTAGAATCAGGGAAAGGCCAAATTCACCTTTCCCTTTTTTATTTCAAGACCAAGGGTTGCTGATGAATTCCAGTCCCATCGCCGATTTGGATCGCCTCCTGAGTGAAGGCATG
>CAYSMI010000056.1:3295-5308 GCA_964432165.1 uncultured Acidiferrobacter sp. | reverse complement strand
GCTGATGAATTCCAGTCCCATCGCCGATTTGGATCGCCTCCTGAGTGAAGGCATGCTGGAAATCGCAAATGCCGATCATTCGGCCACAGTCGAAGGCCTTCGTGTCGCCCTCCTCGGCAGGCAGGGCACAGTCACCGCTCAATTGAAACAGATTGGCGCGCAGCCCGAAGAATTCCGCCGGGAATTTGGCGCAGCAGTGAACCGTATCCGGGATGCGCTCACCCAGGCTCTCACCGAGAAAGCCGCCGCTATTGCCGACCAGGAGCGCCGGGCTGCGATCGATGCCCAGCGGATCGACGTTACGCTCCCAGGCCGCAAGCGGCATTTTGGTTCGCTGCACCCGGTCACGCGCACGCTGAGGCGGATTGAAAAGATCTTTACCCGGGCCGGGTTTGATGTTGCTCACGGACCGGAAATTGAGGACGACTTTCATAACTTTGAGGCGCTCAATATCCCGAAGAATCATCCTGCCCGCGCCATGCACGATACCTTTTATGTCTCTGACGAGACGGTTCTTCGGACCCACACCTCCCCGGTTCAGATCCGCTACCTGGAAGCCAATACGCCCCCTGTCGCCGTGATTGCTCCCGGGCGCGTGTATCGATGTGATTCGGATGTCACCCACACTCCCATGTTTCACCAGGTCGAAGGCCTTGCCGTGGATTCAGACATCTGCTTTGCCGACCTGAAAGGCGTGCTGGTATTTTTCCTCGAGGAGTTTTTTGAGCGTGAACTTCCCGTTCGTTTTCGACCGTCGTTTTTTCCCTTCACAGAACCTTCGGCTGAGGTTGATATGGGCTGCGTTTTTTGCGAGAGCAAGGGCTGCCGGATCTGTGGGCACTCCGGCTGGATTGAAGTCCTCGGCTGCGGCATGGTGCATACGGAGGTCTTCAGACAGGTAGGGATCGATAACGAATTGTTTACCGGGTACGCTTTTGGCCTGGGAATTGAACGCCTCGCAATGCTGCGGTACGGCGTAGACGACCTGAGACTGTTCTTCGAGAACGAGGTCTCATTCCTGAGCCAATTCGCCTGAGGCCGGGCTGGCATGATTATCAGCGAAAACTGGCTCCGTGAATGGGTCGACTTCGATCTGGATTTCGCGTCTCTGCCGGAAAAACTCACCGCCGCAGGACTCGAAACGGGTGTCGTCGAGGATGTTTGCCCAATCCCCGAGTCTGTCATTGCCGGGCGGATAGATGAAATCGCCGCCCATCCTGATGCCGGTGGATTAACGCTGTGTCAGGTCGATATTGGGACTGCCGGACTGCGGCAGGTTGTGTGTGGGGCACCCAACGTCCGGGTAGGGATGATCGTGCCATTTGCTGGCGCTGGAACGTGCTTGCCCTCCGGGCAAAAGATAAAAAAGGCCGCGATCCGGGGACAGCCGTCGGGGGGCATGTTGTGCTCTGCTGCCGAACTGGGATTGGAGGAACAATCCAGTGGGATTCTGATACTTGATCCAGGGTTGGGGGTCGGCAACTCCCTGAATGCTCACCTGCAGCTCCCGGACCGGCTGCTTGAGGTGGAACTCACCCCAAATCGGGGAGACTGCCTCAGCGTGCTGGGGGTTGCACGCGAGGTCGCGGCCTTAACGGGTGGTTCACTTAAGGAGCCGGGGGTTCCCCGGGTCCGGGCGGCAGGGCATGAACCCCGGACCATCGTACTCGACGACAGCGGCGCCTGCGCGCGCTATGCCGGCCGCACGGTTTCCCAGGTGCTACCTGGAGCGCGCACCCCTGACCTCATCCGGGAACGCCTCAGAAGAGCCGGCCTTCGAAGCATTGATGCGCTTGTCGATATTACTAACTACGTCATGCTCGAACTCGGCCAGCCGTTGCACGCGTTTGATAATGACCGGCTTCAAGGTGACATCCACGTTCGCCCCGCGAAACCGCGAGAACGATTGACATTGCTCGACGGTGAGCGGGTCACACTCGACTCAGAGGCGCTGGTGATCACAGATCGCTCGGGCGCTGTCGCCCTCGCGGGGATCAAGGGTGGCGAAAGCAC
>CAYSMI010000056.1:0-3195 GCA_964432165.1 uncultured Acidiferrobacter sp. | reverse complement strand
GGCAGATCCGGGAAGACCAGTGGATTGGCGGGGTTGTCATGGGGTCCACCCTCGCCGCCAGTTGGGATCAGGGCTCTCGTGAAGTGGACTTTTTCGACGTGAAGGGTGATGTTGAGGGGCTCGTCAGCACTGGCGAAGCAGGATCGAGTGCGGTCTTTACCCCCGGCAAACACCCCGCCTATCAGGCGGGGCAGTATGCCGAGATCAGCGCGTCAGGGAGAAAAATAGGCCGCCTTGGCCGTATATCCGAAGCATTGCTGGCAGATTTGGACATCAACGGGCCCGTTTTTGGCTTTGAATTGGACTGGGAACGAATAAATCAGAGAAATATTCCCCAACACTGTGCAGCATCCCGTTATCCGGCCGTGAGCCGAGATATTTCCATCGTGATCGCTAAAGAGACCTCGTCCGACGCGGTCAGGAAGTGTATCGAAGCGGCCGCTCCTGAACTCATGATCGCCCTGGATCTCATTGATGCCTATCAGGATTCGGCGATCGGGGATGAAAAAAAATCCCTGACATACCGCTTGACGTTGCAGTCGAATTACCGCAATCTTACAGATGAGGAGGCTGATCGCGTTGTCGAGACAGTTCTAGGCAAACTCAAGGCGGAGCTTGAAGGTGAACTCCGGTCTTTGTAGTCCGCAAAGGCATCCGTCATGTGTTTTAAGTTTTGCCAGAGCGGTCTTTGATATAGTCGATCGTCATTTAAGAAAAACCAATGGCTTCGTCGCGCAAGCGATCGTTGCGTCGCCCGCGCCCAAAAGAAATGAGTAACACAATCACCAAAGCCGACCTAGCCAACACACTCTTTGATGAACTCGGCCTGAATAAACGTGAGGCCAAAGAATTCGTTGAACTTTTTTTCGAGAAGATCCGGCAATCGCTGGAATCGGGAGAGAGTGTAAAGCTGTCGGGTTTCGGCGGATTCTCCATTCGCGAAAAGAACAGCCGCCCCGGTCGGAACCCCAAGACGGGCGAGGCGGTTCCCGTTGGTGCCCGACGTGTCGTCACTTACCGGGCCAGTCAGAAAGTGAAAGATGACGTGGGTGCTAATACCGATCGTATCGATGTGGCGGTTGGTGATCAGGGGCCACCCTCGTGACGATGCTGGACCCAGGCGCTGAAGATTTACCGCCAATCCCAGGGAAGCGATACTTCACCATCGGCGAAGTAGGGCAGTTATGTGCCGTCAAGCCGCACGTGCTCCGGTACTGGGAACAAGAATTCCCGCAACTCCAGCCGGTAAAGCGGCGCGGGAACCGCAGATACTATCAACGCCACGAAGTCGAACTGATTCGAACGATTCGTAAACTGCTGTACATTGAGGGCTACACCATCAGCGGCGCCTGCAATCAACTTAACGCCGCCAGTACGGACCGGGACGGGTCTGCTGGAGGGCTTCTCACCGATGCTGATGTCGATCGACTGGTCGACGACCTTGAACAGATCGCGAAGCTTCTCAAGGCCGGGTGATTTACAATTACAGCCGATCGGGGCGTAGCGCAGCCTGGTAGCGCACCGCAATGGGGTTGCGGTGGTCGGAGGTTCAAATCCTCTCGCCCCGACCATTCTCCTAAAGTTCCCTGACACGCACGTAACATTGGGCCCGGCACTACCCCAATTCACCCAGCACTTCCCCCACTCCCGCTTTGCCAACCAATGAGCAGGCTTGACAGCATGATTCGACGTCTGGAGGCGCAAAGAGTCTGTCTCGTCGCCGCCATACGGCGGGTGGAGATGCTTCCAGGACCGTTCCTTGAATTGGGCCTGGGCAATGGTCGGACCTTCGATCACATCCGCAAGACCGCGCCCCAGCGGGAGGTTTACGTCTTCGAACGAAAACCGGCTGCCCACCCCGACTGTACTCCCGAACCTGAATTCCTCATCGAGGGGGACTTCGAGAAAACGCTGGGCCAGGCACCGCTTCGTATCAGGTCATCGGCAGCGCTTGCTCACTGCGATATTGGGACAGGCCTGAAGGAGTTCGACCAGCAACTCGCGCGGGCGATTTCTCCGGATCTCGATGCGTTGTTGTCCGTGGGTGCCGTCATTCTCTCGGACCAGCCTTTTGATTGGCCCGTCTGGAAGAACCTGGCGTTGCCGGCCGGGGTGGACCGGCACCGCTATTACATGTATTCGAAAATTTCATGAACCGATCGGGACATAGGTAAATGGGCAAACACTTGTCAATTTTTGACCTTCAGCGGCCGATGAAGTTTCATCTCGAGCTCACGGACAAATGCAACGCTGCTTGCCCGATGTGCGGACGGACACAAGCAATGAACCGCTGCCTTCCCGATATGTCGAAGGTCCGGAACATCGAACTTGATCTCGCTCTGATAAAGAGGAACTTTACGCCGGAATTGTGTTCGAAGATCAGCGAGATTGACCTCTGCGGCGGCCTGGGTGACCCGGCGGCTGCCCGTGAATGTATTGAGATCTGCGATTACTTTATTGGCTTTGATATCAAGATTATGCTGTCATCGAATGGGGGTCTGCGCAGTGCCTCCTGGTGGCGAAGTCTGGGTGAACTTTTCAGGCAAAACGATTCGCTTGTGGAATTTCATATTGACGGCCTTGAGGATACTAACCATCTCTATCGGGTAAACACCCGCTTTGGAAAGATTATGGAGAACGCGACCGCCTATCTTGCTACCGGTGCGACCGCGGAATGGCACTTCATACCTTTCAAGCATAACGAGCACCAGGTTAGCGACGCCCTTGAGCTCAGCCGCAAGATGGGCTTTTCAACATTCCGGGTTATTCACACGATCCGCTTTGGAAAAGGAAACAGTTTTTGCTATGAAATGCCGGACGGGAGTCTGCTTGAACTGAACCCGGCAGACCCCTCGTTGGTCGGCGGCACAAATACCGTTGAATCTGAAGGTGCGGGCACACGGACGCGAACCACCCAATTCAGCTCTGACGTTGTTCAATGTAAGTCGGCCCACCAGAACCGGCCCTACATTGTCGCTACCGGTGCGGTTTCAGCATGCTGTTGGATCGAAGGGTCTGAGGATGAACGGCAGATGTATTCACTTGCCGGGATATCCCACGAGCCGGAGCATAATATCCGTAACCGCCCCCTGAAAGAGATCCTACTGGAAGAGCCGTACAGAACCATTTATCCTCAAGCGTGGAGCGAGGGCGCTAACCCTGTGTGCATCCGCAAATGCGCGAAAATGCAGAGGA
>CAYSMI010000055.1:0-10012 GCA_964432165.1 uncultured Acidiferrobacter sp. | reverse complement strand
GGGAAGGTTCCCGCACACCGCTGCAAGAAGATTCCCGGCTGGTATGTCAGCGGTTTTACCGGTGTTAGGCTATGGATGTCTCGCGGATTTTTGACGCCTTAAACGATGCACAGCGCGAGGCGGTAGGCGCCCCACCTGGGCCAATGCTGGTCCTCGCCGGCGCCGGCAGCGGAAAAACCCGGGTGCTGACCTACCGCATCGCCTATCTGGTGCAGGCGCTTGAAGTCTCACCCTACTCGATTCTGGCGGTGACCTTCACCAACAAGGCCGCCAACGAGATGCGAAAACGGATTGAAGGCTTTTTAGGGTTTTCGGTGCGGGGTATGTGGATCGGCACTTTTCATGGTCTGTCACACCGGATCCTGCGCGATCACCATGAACTGGTGGGGCTGCCCAGCGGCTTTGAGATTCTGGATTCGGATGATCAGTACCGCGTGATCCGGCGCGCCCTGAAAGAGCTCAACCTGGACGAAGGTTACTGGCCGCCGCGCCAGGTCCAGTGGTTCATCAATAGCCAGAAGGAAGAAGGTCGCCGTCCTACTCAGGTTAGGGACACCGGGGACAGTCATCAGCAGACGCTGATCCGGGTCTACACACATTACGAGGAGACCTGCCAGCGCCTGGGGCTGGTGGATTTTGCCGAGCTATTGCTGCGCACACTCGAACTTCTGGAGCAAACCCCCTCGCTGCTCGGCAACTACCAGCAGCGCTTTCAACATATCCTGGTGGATGAGTTTCAGGACAGCAACGCCATCCAGTACCGCTGGCTCAAATTACTGGCCGACGCGCATGCACAGATCGCCGCCGTGGGAGATGATGATCAGTCGATTTACGGCTGGCGGGGTGCCCGGGTCGAAAATATGAACCAGCTGCAGCAGGATTTTTCAGGAACAAAAGTGGTTCGCCTTGAGCAGAACTACCGCTCTACCGGGAATATCCTGAACGCCGCCAACGCCGTGATAGACCAGAACACCGATCGCCTGGGCAAAAATCTCTGGACCGAGGACGACGACGGTGAGCCGATCCGGATTTACGGTGCGCTGGATGAACTGGATGAGGGGCGTTTTGTGATTGACCGGATTCAGGCCTGGCAGAACCAGGGTCGACGGCGTGACAGCATCGGCGTGCTGTACCGCTCCAATGCCCAGTCACGCGTCTTTGAGGAACTCCTGCTATCCCAAGGCATTCCTTACCGGGTGTACGGCGGACTGCGCTTTTTTGAGCGCGCCGAGATCAAGGACGCCCTTGCCTACCTGCGGCTCGTCACCAACCGTGACTCAGACCCGGCATTTGAACGGGTGGTGAACGTGCCGCCGCGGGGTATCGGCGCGCGTACCGTAGAGATCGTTCGCCAACAGGCCCGCACCGACAGCACATCGCTGTGGGCCAGCGCCAAAACCCTGAGCGAATCCGATTCCCTGCCCGGACGGGCGAGGAGCGCCCTGAGCACTTTTATCACGCTGATTGAACAGCTAGCGCAGGATGCCGCCGATCACGACCTTCCCGAAAAGATCGATCTCGCCATCGGCGCCAGCGGCCTGATTGATCACTACCGCAAGGAACGCGGCGAAAAAGCCATCACGCGCGTTGAAAACCTGGAAGAACTGGTCAGCGCTGGACGTAACTTTGAATCCGAAGCAGATAATGATGATGAGATTGACAAGCTCTCGGATTTTCTCGCACACGCGGCGCTCGAGGCCGGAGAAGGTCAGGCGGCCGAATGGGAGGATTGCGTACAGCTGATGAGCCTGCATTCGGCCAAGGGTCTGGAGTTTCCCCTGGTGTTCCTTTGCGGCATGGAAGAGGGCCTGTTTCCCCATCAACGCTCGCTGGATGAGCCGGGCGGCCTCGAGGAAGAGCGCCGACTCTGTTATGTCGGCATGACGCGGGCCATGGAGCAGCTCTACCTGACCTGCGCGGAAGTCCGGCGACTGCACGGGCGAGAGACTTCAACCAGTCCGTCGCGCTTTCTCTCGGAAATACCTGAAAATCTCATCGAGGACGTCCGGGCAGGCGCTGGCCTTGCCACCCGAACCATCAAACATGAGCGCCGTGAGATCACCCCTTCTACCACTGGCGCTCACAACGGCGGGGAAATCCGCCTGGGCGGTCTGGTCCGGCACACGAAGTTCGGCACTGGGACAGTGGTCATGGTTGAGGGCCAGGGGGAGCACGCCAGGGTCCAGGTACGCTTTGAGAAAGCGGGCAGTAAATGGCTGGTATTGGCCTATGCCAACCTCGAGGCCTGCTGATCCCGGTGCGAAAGGCTTAGCCATGGCCGCCCGGGTGGCAGGCGCTTTTCAAGATTTCCCTTTTTCATCCTTGGGTTGATCCCGAATTCTCAAGCCCGCAAGAGATAGGCAAGCCAAAGCCCGGCAAATACAAAACCGCCAAACCAGATGTTGTTCAAAAACGCTTTGAAACATTTTGCACGGTCACGGTCTCTGCAAAGCCGGTACTGATAGACGGCCGTGAGCGCAGCGGCTACCAGACCCGCATAAAACATGGCGCCCAAATCCAGGTGATAACCAATTAGGGCAAGATTTCCCAGCGCAAGCGCCTGCAGGAAAGCATTTATCGCGAGCTCGTACCGGCCGAAGAGAATCGCGGTGGATTTGATGCCTGCTTTCAGGTCATCAGGTAGGTCGGCCATGGCGTACATCGTGTCATAAGCGACCGTCCACAACAGGTTGGCCGCCAGCAGCCACCAGGCAAGCGGCATCAGCGGGCTGTCCTGTGCGGTAAACGCCATCGGTATCCCCCAGGAGAACGCCACACCCAGATAGACCTGGGGCAGATGGGTGAAGCGCTTGGCAAGAGGATAGCTTGCGGCGATTGCGGCACCGGCCACCGCAAGCAGTAAAGTCTGGCGATTAAGGAGCAACACCAAAACCAAGGCCAAAATCATCAACACAATGAACATCACCAGCGCTTCGCGCACCGTGATGGCGCCGCTCGCGAGCGGGCGGTCGCGGGTGCGCTCGATCAGCGGATCAAGATTGCGGTCAAGAATATCGTTGATGACACAGCCCGCTGCCCGCATCGTGATCACCCCGAGTACAAAGATCACTACGATGCCGGGGTGCGGATGCCCGTCGGACGCGATCCAAAGCGCCCACAGGGTCGGCCACAGCAACAGCAACCACCCCACCGGCTTGTCCAGACGCGCCAAGCGCCAGTATTGGATCCATTTTTCAGGCATGTGAGAAAGCAAGACCCGCCCGGAGCCATCGTGCCACGAGCGGTGCGGCCTGATCCGGATGATCGCGCAGCAGTCCGGTTGCGGCACGCTGTACAGCGGGCAGCAGGGCCCGGTCCCGGGCGAGGTCCGCAATCCGGAACTGGGGTGCACCGCTCTGGCGCGTGCCCAGGAGCTCCCCCGGGCCTCTGAGTTCGAGATCTTTCTGGGCGATGGCAAAGCCATCGGTCGTTTGGCGCAGCGTCGCAAGACGCTCTTTAGCCGTGCTCCCAAGGGGACCCTGATACATCAGCACGCAGACCGACTGGCGATCACCCCGGCCGACGCGGCCGCGCAACTGGTGCAACTGCGAGAGCCCGAGCCGCTCGGCATTTTCTATCACCATCAAAGACGCTTCCGGCACATCAACACCGACTTCGATCACGGTGGTCGCCACCAACACGTCGACCTTGCCCGACCGGAACGCTTCCATGATCTCATCCTTTTCGCCGGGGGGAATGCGGCCGTGCAGTAGTGCGACGCGAAGTTCAGGCAACTCCGCCTTGAGTGCCTCGGCGCGGCTGGCGGCAGCCTGGACTGCCAGGACCTCTGAATCCTCGATCAGCGGGCACACCCAGTATGCGCGGCACTCGCGGGCGCAGGCCTCGCGAATCCGCTCCTGCACGGCTTCGCGGCGGGTATTCGGCAAGACTACGGTTTCGACCGGCTGGCGTCCCGGGGGCATCTCATCAATGATCGAGATATCCATGTCCGCATACATGACCATGGTCAGCGAACGCGGGATCGGGGTCGCACTCATGATCAACTGGTGAGGGACATGCTGATCGGTCTGACCTTTATCCCGCAGTGCCAGGCGCTGGGCTACGCCGAAGCGGTGCTGCTCATCGACAACCACAAGGCCCAGCCGCTGGTACGCAACATCATCCTGAAAAAGCGCATGTGTTCCTACCGCGACCTTTGCCTCACCGCTCGCCAGTTGGGCACATACGGCCTTACGGTCGCGCTGTCGCATGCGTCCGCTGAGCCACACCGGCTGCATCCCGAGTTGCGCGAACCAATCGCCCAATACGCCGAGATGCTGCTCGGCCAGAAGCTCTGTCGGTGCCATCACAACGGCCTGCTGATCGGCCTCTACCGCGGCCAGCGCCGCAGCGGCTGCAACCACGGTTTTTCCACAACCGACATCACCCTGTAGCAGCCGCAGCGAGGGCTGGGCCTTGCCCATATCGGTGACGATCTCCTCGATGCTGCGCTGCTGGGCTCCGGTCAGCTCAAACCCCAGTTGCTCCTGAAGTTTCGGCCAGAGCGTCAGCGATGGTGGTATGGGGACTGCGCTCTGCGCGCTACGGCGCTGGCGGCGCTCTCGCAGCGCCAGGTGATGCGCCAGCATCTCCTCAAAGGCAAGCCGGCGCTGTGCCGGGTGGGCGCCGTCGCGCAGCGTCTTAAGATCAACGTCGGGCGGTGGGCGGTGCAGCAGCAGCAACGCTTCGGAGAGCGCCAGATCACTGAATTCCACGGCGCACCACGCGCCGAGCAATTCGGGTATTTTCCCGGCGCAAAGTCCAAGCGCCTGATCCGTAAGATCACGCCAGCGCCGCTGGCCGATGCCTTCAGTGGTGGGGTATACCGGCGTCAGCGCCGTTTCAACGGTAACATCATCCGGCCCTCCCAGGACACGATACTCCGGATGTACCATCTCGAGGCCGGCAGGCCCTGCCCGGACCTCACCATAACACTGGACAAAATCCCCGCGGTTAAGGCCGCGCGCCTGGGCGGCACTGAAATGGAACTGGCGCATCGTCAGACGCCCGGTATCGTCCGAGATCACCGTCATCAGGCTGCGACGGCGACCGTAACGGACGCCGCTCACCTCAATCCTGCCAGCGATCAGCGCCTCGGTGCCCGGGCGCAGTTCACCGATCGCAGCGAGTCGGGTTCTGTCCTGGTAGCGCAGCGGCAGATGGAATAATAAATCTGAAACGCTAGATATCCCCAAGCGCTCGAGTTTTTCCGCGAGCTGCGGCCCGACACCCTTGAGAACATGGACTGACGCCTGCGCAGTCGCATCCATTGCGCAACTCTTCACCGTGGCAACGGCTAGTTGGGCAAATGTGCTATTGCCTCCACCTCGACCGGAGCGCCCTTGGGCAGGGCTGCGACGGCGACCGTCGCCCGAGAAGGAAACGGCGGCTCAAAGTATTCGGTCATGACGGTATTGACCCGGGCAAACTGCTCCAGATCCACGAGATAAATGGTGAGTTTGACGATATTCCCAAGAGAACCCCCGGCCGAGTGCATTACTGCAACAAGATTGTCGAACACACGTCTCGTCTGCGCCTCGATATCTCCGTTGACAAGTTCCATCGTCGCCGGGTCCAGCGGTATCTGGCCCGAAAGATAAACGGTGTCGCCAACGCGCACGGCTTGCGAGTAAGGACCGATCGCGTCGGGCGCCTGATCACTGTGAATGGGCTGGT
Source organism: uncultured Acidiferrobacter sp. (assembly GCA_964432165.1). Classification (GTDB taxonomy): domain Bacteria; phylum Pseudomonadota; class Gammaproteobacteria; order Arenicellales; family UBA868; genus UBA868. The sequence continues at coordinate 4,336 of CAYSMI010000055.1, read as the reverse complement.
TTGCAGTCATGAAACTTTCCTTATCAGATGATGTTCACTTCAGCCGCGTGATCGCGATACCCGGATCACTGACCGGCGGGCACGCAGTCGCCGAATAATGCGGGCGAGATGTTTGCGGTCGTGCACCTCGATAGTAAACCGGATCGCAGAATTTCGATCGTCCCGGGCCGTTACCAGAACGTGATTGATATTGGAGTCTTCTTCCGCGATCACCGAGGCCAGCGTTGCAAAAACCCCGCGCCGGTTCACCACTTCAAGGCGGATATCGGCCTCAAAGGTATTCTTGATGTCATCCGACCATTCGACGCCAATCCACGTATCCGGCCGTTTGCTCTGTTCGCGGGCGTTGGGGCAGATCGGCCGGTGAATCACGATGCCCCGGCCTCGTGAGAACAGCCCGACAATTCCGTCCCCGGGGATGGGTCTGCAACAGCGTGCGTAGGAAACGCTCATCCCCTCCACACCGCGGATCGGCAGCGGCTCGCTTCTTGTGGAGTCGGTACCTTTGGCCTCCGGCAGCAGTTGCCGGGCAACCACCATCGGCAGGCGCCGACCCATACCGATATCTGTCAAAAGCTCATTCCAGTCCTCAAGCCCGATGTGCTTGAGCAGTTGAATTTTCTGATCCGTACGCAAGCGTGTCGTCAGGCCCACGGTTTTGAGTGCGCGCTCCAGAAGCTGCCGGCCGAGTTTGCCCGCGTCTTCCTGATGCTGGTGTTTGAGGAAATCGCGGATGGCTGCCCGCGCCTTTGCCGTGACCACATAATTCAGCCACAGCGGTGTGGGGACCGCTGAACGGGCGGTCAGTATTTCCACGTGATCGCCGTTAGCGACTGTCTGATGCAGCGGCACGGGTTCGTTATTGATCCGGGCCCCGATGCAGTGATTACCGACATCGGAATGTACCGAGTAGGCAAAATCCAGCGCGCTTGAGCCTTTGGGCAGTTTCTTAATATCTCCATGCGGTGTGAACACATAGACCTCATCGGGGTAAAGGTCGATCTTGAGGTGCTCAAGGAACTCGGAAGGATTGCCGGCCTGATTCTGGGTATTGAGCAGATCCAGCAGCCAGTGGTGGGCGGGGGGCTGCGAACCCCTGCGCTTCTGGCCGGTTTTGTACTGCCAGTGTGATGCAACACCGCTCTCTGCGGTCCTGTGCATCTCGCTCGTTCGAATCTGCACCTCGATGCTCTGCCCGAAGGTGCCAAAAAGCAGGGTATGCAGGGACTGGTAGCCGTTGGCTTTTGGGATCGCGATGTAATCCTTGAATTTGCCTGGCACCGGTTTATAGGTGTTGTGAATCACGCCAAGGACGCGGTAGCAGTCGTCGATCGAGCGCACGATGATCCGGATAGCGAAAATGTCCCGCATCTCCGACATCGGCACCCGCCGTGAGCGCATCTTGCGATACACGCTGTAGATATTCTTCTCGCGACCCTCGACAGAGCCCTCAATTTCCGCCTCTGCCAGTTCGGCTTCGATTTTGGTCACGGTCTTTTGGATGATGGCCCGGTGATTGCCGCGGCGTTTGCCGAGTTCCTTGTAGATCGCGTCGTAACGCTTGGGATAGAGGTGACGGAAGCTCAAGTCCTCGAGTTCCTGAGTCCATGTGCGCATGCCCAGCCGGTTGGCGATAGGGGCGAAGATATCCAGGGTTTGTGCGGCGATGCGCTTGCGCTTTTCCGGCTTGAGCGCATCGAGTGTGCGCATATTGTGGAGCCGGTCGGCCAACTTGATCAGGATAACCCGGATATCCTTGGCCATCGCCAGCAGCATCTTGCGGAAGTTCTCTGCCTCCGCGTGCTCGCGTGATTCAAAATCGATCTGATCGATCTTGCTGACCCCATCCACCAGCTGCGCAACGTCCTTGCCGAAACGCGATGAGAGCTCTTCCTTAGCGGTCGGGGTGTCCTCGATAACGTCGTGCAACAGCGCCGCGATGATGCTGCGGCTGTCGAGCCGCATATCACCGAGAATGGCCGCGACGGACAAGGGGTGGAAGATGTAGGCCTCACCGCTTCGGCGCACCTGGCCCTCATGGGCTTCGGCGCCAAACAGGTAGGCGTCGTAGACGGCTTTGACTTCCTCAGAATCCAGATACTGCTCGACGACCGCGAGCAGATCGCTGATCAGCAGCCGGCCCTCGCTGGACTTCGTGGGCCTCTGCCGGCTGTCAGCTGACGGGCTTTTCCTCCGCGTCGTCGCCGGTGTTGTCGGCATCGTGCGTTTCCTCGTCACTGGCGGCGTCGAGCGCCTGCGCGACCGGCGCCGATTCGATCAGATCGGCCAAAGCAGCGAGGTCTTCCGCTGAAATCTCGACCTCGTTAGAGTCTTGGGCGTCTGAATCAGCCGCTCCCGGCACCGCCTCACCCGGGGTCTGGGATGCTTCCCCCTCACCGGGCGCAAATACCTCTTCGAGCTCCTGTCGCGTATCGACCTCTACCTCTTTGAGAATTTCACTGGTCACCAGGCCCTCCGCGATCTCCCGAAGCGCTATAACGGTATGCTTGTCCCGGTCCTCGGGCACCAGCGGATCGTGACCCAACTGTAACTGCCGCGTGCGACGGGCAGCCACCAGCACGAGCTCAAAGCGGTTGTCGACGTTTTCGAGGCAATCCTCGACGGTAATTCTTGCCATCGGTGTTCTCCAGAAACCATGCGGCCCGGCGCGATCCCGGCAGGGATTGGGGCGATTTGATGAGTCCTGCGGAACCTTAAGGTCCTCGTTAAAGCCCAATCTTCACAAGGATCGCTAAAGGTCTGCTGTCTCGGATGTTTTTAGTCTAACGTTTTTTGCACAATCTACAAGCACTCCGACATCAAAACCCTGGCCGGATTGAGGGGCCTCACCGCGCCGGACAAGGGCCTCGAGTTCGCCAAGCGCGGCCTCAAAATCGGCATTGATCAGGATGTGATCGTATTCGTCGTAGTGGCTCATCTCGCTTGCGGCCTCGGAAAGACGCGAGGCGATCTCCTCCGGGGTTTCCCGTCCCCGCGCAGCCAGCCGCTTGGTCAGCACTTCAACTGACGGCGGCAGGATGTACACGCTGACCGCATTGGAAAAGGCGTGCCGGATCTGTTGCGCGCCCTGCCAGTCGATGTCCAGTATGACGCTGCGGCCCTGGGCGAGCGCCTGCTCTACGGTTTTGCGCGAGGTCCCGTAGTAGTGGTCGAAGACCCGGGCATATTCAAGCAGTTCTTTGTTTTCTACCATCTGCTCAAATACCGCCCGGTCAACAAAGAAATAGTCCACGCCGTCAGTTTCACCAGGGCGCAGCGGGCGGGTCGTGTGAGACACAGACGTGACGATGTCATCACGGCGTTCGACAAGGGCGCGGGCCAGGCTGCTTTTCCCACCTCCCGACGGCGCAGACAGAATATAGAGCGTGGGGTTTTGGGCAGGGGCTTTGGCCTGCGCACCTTTACTCAATGTTCTGCACCTGTTCGCGCATCTGCTCAATCAGTACCTTGAGGTTGACTGAAGCGTTGGTCTGTTCGGGATGCGCCGACTTCGATCCAAGCGTGTTGGCTTCCCGGTTCAGTTCCTGCATGAGAAAGTCCAACCGGCGGCCAATCGGCTCGCTTTGGCCGAGTGTCTGCTCGACCTCCTGAAGGTGCATCTTCAGCCGATCGACTTCCTCGCTCACCTCGCTTTTCGCCAGCAACAACACGACCTCCTGTTCCAATCGCTCGGAATCAACCTGCACAGCCATTTCCAAAAGCCGCTGTTCCAGGCGCTCACGGTACGCTGCACCGATCTCGGGCAGCAGGTCCTCAAGGGTACTGATCGCGTCCGATGCTGCTCTGACGCGTTCCTGAAGCATCTGTGCCAACGCCCCGCCTTCCCGCTCCCGCGAGTCCGATAACTGTGCGAGGGCCTCTTGTAGCAGGTTGCCAGCCTCCGAGGCCAGCGCCTGTTCATCCACTGCCGGCGCAGACATCACGCCTGGCCATTTCAGCACCTCGCCGACCCGCAGTGGCTGTGCATCAGGCAATATGCTGCGGACGCTTTGAGCCCAGGCGGCCAGTTGACCGATCAGGCTGGTGTCGATCTGGGGCTCGGTCGATGCTGCCATTGGCGGCGAATATCGAAGCCAGCCATCCACGCGACCGCGGCTGACCGTCGCCGCAATGGCATCGCGAAAAGCACCCTCCTGAAAACGAAACTCTTCCGGAAGCCGCATGGCGACCTCGCGGAAGCGATGGTTCACCGAGCGCAGTTCCCAGGTCAGGTCTCCCAACGGAGTTTGGGCCGCGCAGCGCGCGAAAGCCGTCATGCTTTTGGGCAAGTGGGGTCTCCGGTGTTATCGCCTGCCAGCGAGCACATGCCGGCCGG
>CAYSMI010000054.1:0-10098 GCA_964432165.1 uncultured Acidiferrobacter sp. | reverse complement strand
CCGACGATGACCTCCATCCAGCCAACGGCTTGGCGGAGCTGCTCTCTTTCTTCAGCGGCAGTAGTCGCTGCCGGATAAAACCAGCCGATCACGCTGCGCCACTCCTCGGTAGACAACTCAACCTGCTGACGGGTCTTGCAGCTGAAGTCGTAACAGATCTCTATTTTCTGTACCCGTGCCTCGACGGCCTGAACGAGACTCAGACCGATGGCGAGCCCTAGAGGCAGAAATGGTTTTCTCAGAAAGGACATGCTGATCAACACGAAGCAATGAGGGGCGGTGTTACCGGCAGCAGATTATAAATCAAAGATTTTCAATAGCCTGGCCACCGGGGCGGGCGGGATGGTTTGCCCACGGCTCATTCGCTAACAGAGTTTTCAAGCTGACCGGAAAAGTCGGGTGCCATCATTTCCAGAAACTGGCGGGCGGGCGGGGAAAGGTATTTGCGTTTTCGCATCACGACCCCGTAGCTTCGGTTGGGAAAAAAACGGTCAAGCGGTATCGTTGCGATTTTTTCGTCACCTTTTAAGCAGATCGCTGTGACGATAGAAATCCCAAGACCCAGTTCCACATACTTTTTGATGACTTCCCAACCGCCGGCCTCAAGGGTGACCGTGTAGTTGACCTCGTGCTGGCCGAAAATCATCTCCACCAGCCGCCAGGTCGCGAGATGGCGGGGCGGCAGGATGAGACCGTGTGGTTCGATGTCCTGAAGTTTGATGTTAGCGGCTCGTTTGCCGGCCAGCGGATGTTCAAGGGGCGTAATCAACATGGTCTTAAAATCGAAGATGGGCCGGTAGTTGATATCTTCAGGCACGTCGAGCATGGATCCCACGGCAAAGTCAGCCTGGTCGGCCCGCAGCATGGCCATTCCGTCACGCCCCGTGACGTTGTGCAGTTTCAGGCGCACACCGGGATAGGCATCGGCAAAGCGCTTGATCACCTCCGGCAGGAGATAAAGAATAGTCGACTCCCCGGCGGCGATATTGATCTCTCCGCTATTAAGATCACCGAGTTCGCTTGCAAATGATTCCGCGATGCCGTCTATTCCCTGGACCAGCGGTTGGGCGAGCTCCAGCAGGGATTCACCCTGCGCCGTCAACCGGATCCTTGGCCCGCGCCGCTCAAAGAGTTCCACGCCCAGTTCGCGCTCCAGAGCCTGAATTTGCAGCGATACCGACGGTTGGCTGAGAAAGAGTTGCTCAGCCGCCCGGGAGATACTGCCAAGACGGGCGGCATAGCAAAAAGCCCTTAATTGCTTCAAACGGTTCTGTTTGTAGTAAGGAGTACTCATGGAAACCTGTTTACTACACTCTATGTGGGGGATGATTTAGCCAGATAATAATCAATATTGAAATAATTGTATTGATAAATACTCGGTCAGACCTGAGACTGCAGAGTTGGTCAGGCCAATTAGTGTTTTGTGCTGAATTTAAAAGAAAAAAGCGACGATCAATGCTTGGCTAGAGATGCCCAAACGACAAAATATCTTTGAACGACACGACATTAGCAGAGGTAAACGATGATTGATCAGACTAAGGAGCGACAATCCCTCGAGGCAGAGTGGGCGGATAATCCTCGTTGGCGGGGCGTGCAGCGGGATTACTCGGCGGCCGATGTGCTGCGCCTTCGCGGCTCGGTGCATATCGAACACAGCCTTGCCCGGATGGCTGCTGAAAAGCTCTGGCGGCGCGTGAACACTGACGATTATCTGCCTACCCTGGGCGCCCTGACGGGCGGTCAGGCAGTCCAGCAGGTCAAGGCGGGAGCCAAGGCGATCTATCTGTCGGGCTGGCAGGTGGCGGCGGATGCCAACATCGCCGATGCCATGTATCCCGACCAGTCTCTTTACCCGGTGAATTCCGTACCCGCAGTGGTGCGGCGCATCAATAACGCCTTCAAGCGGGCGGACGAAATCCAGCATGCTTCGGGCAAGGATGATATCGACTACTTCGTGCCGATTGTTGCCGACGCTGAAGCGGGTTTTGGCGGCGTCCTGAATGCGTTCGAATTGATGAAGGCAATGATTGAGGCAGGAGCCGGGGGTGTGCACTTTGAGGACCAGCTTGCCTCGGTTAAAAAATGCGGCCACATGGGTGGCAAGGTCCTTGTGCCGACCCAGGAAGCCGTTCAGAAACTGGCTGCGGGGCGTCTCGCGGCAGATGTTTGTGGCGTACCTACCGTGCTGCTGGCCCGTACCGATGCTAACGCGGCTGCGCTTTTGACATCAGATGTGGATGAGCGCGACCGCGAGTTTGTGACCGGCGAACGCAGCAGCGAGGGTTTTTATGTCACCCGGGCAGGGCTCGACCAGGCGATTGCGAGAGGGCTGGCCTACGCCCCGTACGCAGATCTTCTCTGGTGCGAAACTGCCGTGCCGGATCTCGACGAAGCACGCCGGTTTGCAGAGGCTATCCGTGCCGAGTTCCCGGAGCAACTTTTGGCTTACAACTGTTCTCCATCCTTTAACTGGAAGAAGAATCTCGACGACGCGACAATCGCAAGATTCCAGCGCGAACTCGGCGCCATGGGATACAAGTACCAGTTCATCACCCTCGCCGGGATTCACAACATGTGGTACCACATGTTTGATCTTACCCACGAGTATGTCCGCAACGGGATGACGGCTTACGTGGATATGGTCCAGGAGCGTGAATTTGCGGCGGCTGATCGGGGTTATACCTTCGCCAGCCATCAAGCCGAAGTGGGTGCCGGCTATTTTGACGATGTCACCACCGTCATCCAGGGCGGCACTTCTTCTGTCACCGCCATGAGCGGCTCTACGGAAGAGGAGCAATTCGCGACCGGCTGACCCGTCGAGCCCGCAGAAAACAGGGCCGGTGGCAGGGTTTCCTGCCACCGGCTTTTTTTCGCCCGCAGGCCGGGTAACGAGATTCGATCAGCTCTTGAGAAATGCTGGCTTTTGACCCTATATAATTGTTAGTGCAATCCGTTCGGGAACGCCGCCGCACAGTCATGAGTGATCGCAGGGAAATCCAGAGAAGTTCCGGCACGTCGGTCGAAGAAGCCAAGCCTCGCCTGAAGAAACCGCGTATGTTTCGCGTGGTTCTGGTCAACGACGACTACACGCCCATGGAATTTGTGGTCATGGTGCTGCAGCACATCTTCCGGTTGCCGCACGAGCAGGCGGTCCAAATCATGCTCAAGGTCCATACCGAAGGCGCCGGCGTATGCGGGGTATTCACGGCTGAGGTGGCCGAAACGCGGGTTCGCGAGGTCCTGAGTCTTGCACGCGAGAATGAGCACCCATTGCAGTGTACGATGGAGCCTGAGTAGCCATGCTTTCCAGTGAACTCGAAACCTCCCTGAACAGCGCGATCCAGAGCGCTCGTGACGCGCGCCATCAGTACATTACCGTCGAGCATCTGCTGACCGCGTTGTTGGATAACCCTCCGGCCGTAAAAGCCATAAAGGCCTGCGGTGCCGAAGTCTCCGGACTTCGTGAGAACCTGCATTCGTTTCTGGATGAGCATGTCCCGCTGCTCGAAGAGGATGAACAGACAGACCCCCAGCCGGCGGTCGGTTTTCAGCGGGTAATCCAGCGTGCCATCTTGCACGTGCAAAGTTCCGGTAAGCGCGAGGTCACGGGCACCAACGTGCTGATCGCGATTTTCGCGGAAAAGGACTCCCACGCCGTCTATTTCCTGGGTGAGCAGGGCGTATCCCGTTTCGATATCGTGAACTACGTGTCCCACGGCATCAGCCGGGATGAGAAGCCGCGGGAACTGCCATCGCCGGATGAAACCGACGAAGAGTTGGCGGACGAGGACTTTCAGAATGCCCTGTCCGCCTTCGCGGTAAACCTCAATGAGCGGGCGATTGCCGGAAAGATCGATCCTTTGATCGGCCGCGACCTTGAGGTCACGCGGACCATGCAGATTCTGTGCCGTAGGCGCAAGAACAATCCGCTCTATGTGGGCGAGGCCGGTGTCGGCAAGACGGCCATTGCTGAGGGTCTTGCCAGAAAGATCGTTGAAGGCGAAGTGCCTGAGGCGCTTATCGGCAGCACCATTTATGCACTCGATATGGGCGCACTGCTTGCAGGCACGAAATACCGGGGTGATTTCGAGCAGCGCCTCAAAGGGGTGCTTGCAGACCTGGAAGAGGCCGAAGGGGCCGTGTTGTTTATCGACGAAATTCATACGGTGATTGGTGCCGGTGCTGCATCGGGCGGTGCAATGGATGCCTCCAATCTGCTGAAACCGGTTTTGGCCGCTGGGGATATCCGCTGTATCGGCTCTACCACCTACCACGAATACCGCGGAATCTTCGAAAAGGATCGGGCACTCTCAAGGCGTTTCCAGAAGATCGACGTCACCGAGCCCAGCGTCGAAGAGACTGTTGAAATATTGCGGGGCCTGAAAACCTCGTTTGAGCAGCATCACTCGGTCCGTTTTACCGCACCGTCGCTGCGAACGGCTGCCGAATTGGCAGCGCGCTACATCAATGACCGCCACCTGCCCGACAAGGCCATCGATGTGATCGACGAAGCGGGTGCCCAGGCCCGGCTGGCGCCGGCATCCAAGCGCAGGAAGACCGTGGGTGTCCACGATATTGAGCGGGTGGTTTCAACAATGGCGCGAATACCGCCAAAAACCGTCAGCGCCGACGATAAGAATGCGTTGCGCACGCTCGAGGCCGATCTGCAGAGAGTCGTGTTTGGGCAGGACAGCGCGATCAATGCGCTGGTGAGCGCTATCAAACTGGCGAGATCCGGACTGGGTAATCTGGACCGGCCGATTTCCTCTTTCCTGTTCTCAGGCCCGACCGGGGTCGGCAAGACCGAGGTCACCCGTCAGCTTGCGCTCACCCTGGGGATCGAGTTGGTGCGCTTCGACATGTCTGAGTACATGGAGCGCCATACCGTTTCCCGCTTGATCGGCGCTCCCCCAGGCTATGTGGGTTTTGACCAGGGAGGCCTGATGACTGAGGCGATCACCCGCAATCCGCATTCGGTACTGCTCCTTGATGAAATCGAAAAGGCCCACCCGGATGTTTTCAATCTGCTGCTTCAGGTGATGGACTACGGCACACTGACCGATAACAACGGACGCAAGGCGGATTTTCGCAATGTGATCATTGTGATGACCACGAACGCGGGTGCCGCGCAGATGGCGCGCAGTTCAGTGGGTTTCGTCGATCAGGACCACAGCGCTGACGATACCGAAGTCATCAATAAAATGTTTACGCCCGAGTTCCGTAACCGGCTGGATTCGGTGATCCGTTTTGGAGCGCTGGATGAGGCCACTATCGGCCACGTTGTCGATAAATTTATTGTTCAGCTCGAGACTCAGCTCACTGACAAGCACGTCGTTCTGGAGGTTGATCAGGGTGCGCGGCAGTGGCTGGCGAAAAATGGCCACGACACCGCGATGGGCGCGCGGCCCATGGCGAGACTCATCCGCGAGCGTATCAACCGGGCACTGGCGGATGAACTTCTTTTCGGCAAACTTGCCCAGGGTGGAACGGTGCGGGTGTATGAGAAGGAGGGTGATCTCGCTTTCGATATTGAGTCGCCTGAGCAGTCGTAGAGACAGCTATTCGCGGATTCCTATCCAGCCAAATTGATCCGCAGATTCCAACCAGAAGCCGTGCCGGCATCCGGCGCGCCATTCAGTCAGGTCGTCACCGACGATCACTATGCCTATCTCGCCGGCCTGGTCGCAGCCGATTTTCCGGCGGGTCAAGCGGTACTGGGAGATCCTGCCGGGGAGACCCAGGCCGTCATGCAGGCCATCCGGGAAATTCTGGCCGAACTCGGACTTAACTGCAGCGATATCGTGCGGGCTGATGTCCACCTTTCAAACCTTGATTATTTTGATCAGATGGACGAAGCCTACCGGCAGTTTTTTGATGATGATGTCTTTCCGGCTCGCACAACGACCGAGTCACCGCGACTTTTTGGCGGCGCCAGCGTCGAGATCACGGTACAGGCGCGCCTCAAAGACTGACCGAAAGACGCGGCTTCGAATCAGTCGGTCAGGGGTTTCCCGTCGAGCAGTGCAACGCCGTCCTTCAATGCAAGCCGTCCTGACGCGAACCACCTGACTGCCTGCGGGTAGATGCGGTGTTCAACGTCGTGCACACGGGCCGCCAGGATCTCCGCCGAGTCGTCCTTCATCACGGCCACCCGGCCCTGAATGATTATCGGTCCTGCATCCAGATCTTGAGTGACAAAGTGCACGCTGGCCCCGTGCTCCCTTGCACCATCGGCAATTGCCCGCTCGTGGGTATCCAGCCCGGGGTAGCGGGGCAGCAGCGAAGGATGGATATTGACGAGGCGCCCCGCAAAGCGGTCAACGAATTGAGGGCCGAGAATGCGCATGAATCCTGCCAGTACGACAAGATCAGGGTGAAACGCTTCGACCAGTGCGGCGAGTGCATCGTCATATTCAAGGCGGTTGGCAAAATCACGATGGTCCAGGCAATGCGACGTAATCCCCGCCTGCCGGGCGCGCGTCAGGCCAAAAGCGGATGCAACATTGCTGATGACGGCGGTAACTTCAGCTGGAATTCTGCCTTTGGCACAGTGATCCATAATGGCCTGCAGGTTGCTGCCGTTGCCGCTAATCAGCACCACGATCCGGCAGGTTTTCGCGTCCTTATTCGAAGACGACACCTGTATGACCGGTTTGAATTTCTCCAATGGGGTAGACCGTCTCGCCACTTGCTGCAAGCATTTTCTGGGCTTGATCTGCATCCTCCGGGGGCACGATGATGATGAGCCCGATACCACAGTTGAAGGTGCGCCGCATTTCCGTATCAGTGACGCCGCCTTCGGATTGTAGCCACTCAAATATCTCCGGGAAGGCCCAGGCTGTTGTGTCGATATGGCATCCCAGGCCTTCTGGTAGCACGCGCGGAATATTGCCGGGCAGGCCGCCCCCGGTGATGTGAGCGATCCCCCGAACCGGAATCTTTTCCAGAAGATTGAGAATGCTCCGAACGTAAATCCGGGTCGGAGCCAGCAGAGCCTCTCCCAATGTCGCGTCGGCGATGGGTGTGTTCAGCGACACACCGCTCCGGTCGACGATGACCCGGGCGAGTGAATACCCGTTTGAATGCAGTCCGTTGGATGCGAGGCCGAGAACGTGATCCCCTGCGCGAATCTGCCCGCCGTCGATAATCTTGTTTTTTTCAACAATTCCAACGCAGAACCCCGCCAGATCATAGTCGCCTGCCGCATACATCCCAGGCATTTCCGCGGTTTCGCCTCCGATCAGCGCGGCCCCGGCCATCTCGCATCCGGCCGCAATTCCGGAGATAACCGACTCCGCCTGGGCCGGCGAAAGCTCGGCAGTAGCGAAATAATCAAGGAAGTAGAGCGGCTCGGCTCCCACCACAAGAACATCGTTGACACACATAGCGACGAGGTCGATGCCGATGGTGTCGTGGCGGTCCAGTTGGATTGCCAGTTTGAGTTTGGTTCCGACGCCGTCCGTACCTGAGACCAGAACCGGCTGCTGGTAGCGCCCAGCGGGTAACTCGAAGAGTCCGCCGAAGCCGCCGATACCGCCCAGGCATTCGGGTCTTTGGGTACGCCGCACCAGGGGCTTGATGCGCTCTACCAGTTCATCACCCGCGTCAATGTCGACGCCCGCGTCACGGTAACTGAGAGGGGGATCGCTTGAGGGAGGCACGGGGGGACGCCAAAGGTGAGCCAGACAGTTATGGTATCGTATGTGCGGCCGGGAGAGGGAGTCGAATTGCTGTGCGCAACAGGTTTTAACCTTTACTGAGCCCGAATTCCGTTTTATGTCCCGTATGTCGCTGCTCCATCAGCTTCCTAATCTGCTGACGCTTCTTCGCATCGGCGCGGTACCTATCCTTATTCTCTTTCTGTACAACGGGCGCTATGGGGTTGCACTTGTGGTCTTCGTGGTTGCCGGCATTACCGATGGCCTGGATGGCTGGATAGCGAAACGGTTCGACGCCGTGACCAGACTGGGTTCGATCCTGGATCCACTGGCTGACAAGATGCTGATTGTCAGCACTTATGTCATGTTGGCACTGGCAGGCGATATTCCGTTCTGGCTGCTGCTACTGATCGGGTTTCGGGACCTCGGGATTATCGGCGGTGTACTGGTGCTACAGTGGGTGCACGGTGATGTGCATATGCAGCCGAGCCCGGTGAGCAAGTTGAATACCTTCCTGCAGATCTCGCTGGTGGTGCTGATCATGGTGGAGCGGGTCGATTTGCTGTCGCTCGCCCCATTCACTGAGGTTGTGCTCTGGCTGGTTGTCGCAACGACGCTTGCGAGCGCATTTCATTACGTGTATTTCTGGATTATCCGGCCGGCCGATACTAGTGGATAGCCCTGATGAGAAGTTGAGCAATGTCCGGGGCTGATCAGATCCGGCTGCCGCTGCGCCTGAAGGATCAGGCGTCATTTGAGAATTTTCTCGTTGGCAACAACGGCCAGGTGGTTGAGCTGCTGCAAGGCTCGGCGGAAGGCAGTAATGCGCAGGTGATCTATCTGCATGGGCCAAAAGGCGCCGGAAAGTCCCATCTGTTGCAGGCCTGTTGCAGGGACCGCTTGGAATCAGCAGACACACCTACTTACGTGTCTTTGGCTCTCGACGGGGTTCACCCGGAAATGATCCACGATCTGGAAGGGTCCGGGATCGTCTGTGTCGATGATATCGATTCGGTCAGCGGGGATCGGTTTTGGGAAGAGACTCTGCTCGGTCTGTACGAACGCCTGATCCCCTCCGGCGGCAGCCTTCTCGTCGCAGGAAGTTATCCACCCGCACAGGCAGGGTTCCGACTTGCGGATCTCGCGACCCGGCTCGCCTCAGGCGGTGTCTGGCGGGTTCAGCCCCTTAGTGAAGACCAGTTGCCGGAGGCGTTGCAGTTGCGGGCGCATCTGCGGGGGCTCGAGTTACCCGATGCAGTGGTCGCTTATCTTTTGCGCCGGGTTCGCCGGGATCCATCGACGCTGTTTGTGCTTTTGGATCAGATCGACGATGAGGCCTTTTCGCATCAGCGCCGATTAACGGTTCCTTTCGTTCGGGAACTCGCCGGGCGGCTGTTGCCGAGTTAGGCCGTCTTCAGGGTTTGTGCCGTGGTTGCGAGCCGCACACCCAGGGTCCGGCACAGGGCCGCTTCGTCTGCACTGATCGGCCTGTCATTGGCGCTGCCAGCGACGTGACTCGCGCCGTAGGGAGTGCCTCCGGTCTGGGTCCGGTTGAGCGCTGCTTCGGTGAAAGGCAGGCCACAGATCAGCATGCCATGGTGGAGCAAAGGAAGCATCATGGAGAGCAGCGTGGACTCTTGGCCGCCATGTTGGGCCGAGGATGAGGTAAACACGCCAGCCGGTTTTCCTGCGAGCGTCCCGGCCAGCCAGTCAGATCCGGTTTGCTGCAGAAAATAGGCCAGTGGCGCTGCCATCTGGCCAAACCGGGTCGGGCTGCCAAGGGCGAGTCCATCACAGTCGTCAAGGTCTTGTTGCGCAACATAGGGTGGACCCTCAGACGGAATTTCCGGCATCTTACTTTCCGTCGTTGTCGAGACCGGCGGTACGGTTCTCAGTCGTGCCGAACATCCCGGCACGCTCTCGATCCCCTGGCTGATCAGACGAGCCATTGCCGTAACCGCGCCATAACGGCTGTAGTACAAGACCAGTATCTCAGTCATCTGAATTAGCCTGCCACCCCGAACGGTCACAGAATATCGATGACATTCTCGGGCGGCCGGCCGATGGCAGCCCGGCTCCCGTTGACAACGATGGGGCGCTCCAAGAGGATTGGGAACCTGGCGATGGCATCAATGAGTTCCTCCTCGCTGGCCGTTTCAAGACTATGCTCTTGGTAGGGTGCCTCTTTTGTCCGGATCATCTCAATGACCGGACAATCAAGCGCTGTGCGCAGTTGTTTCAGCGTGGCTTCATCTGGAGGATCGTTGAGATACTCGATAATTTCAGGCTCAACCCCCCGTTCGACAAGCAACGCAAGTGTCGCTCGGGATTTTGAGCATCGGGGGTTGTGGTAGAGCTGAATAGCCATGCGTTTTCCTTGATTTTCTTGACAGATCAGGGGGTAAAAGTTACATTGCGCTCGTTATACCGCGCTGTAAAA
>CAYSMI010000053.1:7738-10139 GCA_964432165.1 uncultured Acidiferrobacter sp. | reverse complement strand
GCCTTTTGGATGTGGATCTCGTTCTTTTTCGAACTGCTACTGGTATCTTAGCCGCTCTAGATCAGTGCCCACATCGAGGAACTCGTTTAAGTTCGGGAGATCTGGTATCTGGAGAGTTGGTGTGTCCAATGCATGGACTGAAATTTGATGGGCAAGGTTCGTGCACTGCAGTGCCCAGTAATGCCAGCAGGGAGACCAGTATTTCTCCAAAGTTGCAGTTGACAACCTTTTTGGTCGAAGAACGTTATGGCATTGTCTGGGTCAACCTGCGTGGGCAGCCGCTGTGGCCGTTACCAGATTGGGAGGGGATTAGAGATGAGAGCCTGAGAAATATCTATATTCCCAGCGATACGTGGAACGCATCTGCACCCCGACACGTCGAAAACTTCAACGATATCGCACACTTTCCATGGGTGCACACCCAGACGTTTGGTGCTGATAACGTAGAGCCTGTTCCACTTTATAACGTGGATGAAACTGACTATGGACTAAGTTTTGACATCCCTTATCTTGAGGGGGGTAATCGATTTCCGGATGGCGTGCAAGGTGATAATCGGCAGGTAACGTATCGTTATGAGCTAACGTTTCCTTTTTCGACTCTTCTCATTATCAGTCCTGATGATTCGAATTACGTGCAATATTTTGCAGATACTGTCTGCCCTGTTTCGGCATTTGAAACAAGAATATTTCAGGTTGTGACTGATACGACCGGAAACCCAGATGAGGACTTTCTTGTTTCAGAGTCACTCACAATTAACAATGAAGATAAGGCGCTTGTTGAGGGGCAAAGGCCTCGTGAGTTGCCATTGAATTTGCAGTTAGAAGGACATATTCCTGCGGACCGTATGTCCATTAAATATCGGCGAGCCTTGTTCGAGAGATTTGAGCTCGGTTGTTATCGTTGATGGCGATTTTTGTGTTGGATTTGATCGTAGATCCGTTGTACCTGTGGTGCTGGGTGTATAAGGAAAGGAGCGTGAACTCGTGTCTGGATGTGACCGGGAAGGTGAGTACTAGCGGTCATAAGAGGAGTCTCTAGGGCGTGTTTGCGTACATTTAAATCAATCTTTAGGAGGGTGGTATGTCAATAACAAGGAGATTAGCAGCGTTAGCGTTAGGATTTTTCATTTCTATAGCTGCAAGTGCGGGTGTAACGATTGAAGGAGACCCCAAAGTCGCGTTCATATACTTCTCGCCAAAAAATGATGGTGGGTGGACTGAATCGCATGAAAGGGGGCGTGCCAATGCCGCAAAGGCGTTAGGTCTGGATCTCGCCTATGTAGAAAATGTTCCTGAAACGACAGAGGGTGTAAGACAGGTTGTCGATCTTTACCTCGACCGAGGATTTAACATCATTATTGGCACGAGCTACGGGTTTGGCGATGGTTTATTGGAGGCTGCAAAAGCGAATCCAAATGTAGCGTTTATGAATGCAGCGGGAGAGACCGCTTCAGAAAACCTTGAGACCTTCTATGCCCGAACTTATGAGCCTTGGTATCTCGCGGGAATGGCGGCTGGCGCTGTATCAAAATCTAACAAGATCGGTATTGTTGCTGGATTTCCGATTTCTGTTGTTAACTGGGATGTAAATGCCTTTACTCGAGGTGCTCGATCAGTCAATCCTGCGATCGAGGTTATCGCGACTTTTGCTAACTCTTGGTATGACCCAGTAAAAGAAAAACAGGCAGCCGAAGCCATGCTGGAGCAGGGTGCTGATGTTATTGCCTGCAATATGTCCTCGACAGCGGTAGTCGTAGCTGCAGAAGCAGCCGGGGCGTATTCGGTCGGATTCCAAAACGATATGTCTGCCGCCGGTCCAAATGGTCATCTGACTTCCGTTGTTTTCAATTGGGAAAACTACTATATCGATGCCATTAAACGGATGTCTTCTCCCGACTGGGTAAGCGAAGGATTGCCACTGGCTGGGATGGAGATTGCTCTGGCCGACATTACGCCGTTGAGTGATGCGGTACCGCAAGACATGAAGGACAAGATTGCACAGGTTCGGCAGAGTATGTCAGATGGTAGTTTTAGTCCCTATTCCGGTCCGGTCACTAAGCAGAACGGAGAGGTGGCTATTCCTGCAGGCTCCGTAATGGACGATGGTGGTTTATGGGGAATGAACTATTTTGTAGAAGGAGTGATTGGCACGATGCCTGACTGATCCGTATGACACAGCGTAATCATACGGCTGCGCTATCCCTTAAGAATGTAAGCAAGAGTTTCGATAAACAAAAAGCCTTAATCAACGCTGACTTTAGCGTTGATTGGGGTGAGTTGCATGCGCTTCTCGGGGAAAATGGGGCGGGGAAGTCAACGCTGATGAACGTCGTCTGCGGGTTGTACACCGCAGACGACGGGGAAACGCGGATTGATGGACGACAGGCGATCATTCCCGATC
>CAYSMI010000053.1:3610-7638 GCA_964432165.1 uncultured Acidiferrobacter sp. | reverse complement strand
TGAGTAAGAGCGATCTGGCGAAAGCGATGGTTGGCGAGGGTCGACTCTCCTCCGAGCCAGCGTCAAATCAAGCCCAATCCCAGCTTCCACGGGTACCTAGACTGACGTTACGAGAGGTATCTATCATGATGCCTGCTAAGGAAATCGGTCTGTCAAGTTTTAGTTTCGAAATTTGCACAGGTGAGGTCTTGGGTATTGCCGGAGTGGGCGGTAACGGGCAAACGGAACTGACACAGGCGTTGATCGGGCTTACAGACATAGAAAGCGGTGAGATCATCGTAGATCAGGAGGATTTATCCCACGCGAGCATAACCAAACGTCGCCAACATGGACTCCGATTAATTCCGGCTGATAGAGCAGGTTATGCCCTGATCGCTGACCTGCAAAACTTTGAAAATCTGGCTCTAACAAAGGTTGCCATTAGTAGTTTCGGAGGCAATTGGTGGTTGTCTCGAAAGATAATGCGAGAGAACGCTAGAGAAATGTTCCGTACGAGCAACATCACGGGTGGGACAATTAATTCAAAAACCCGGTTGCTTTCAGGAGGCAATGCCCAAAAGTTGCTATTGGCGCGGGAGCTCGATAGTCAGGCGTCGGTTCTGATCGCGCATTCTCCGACACGAGGTTTGGATATCCGGGCATACGCAGCGGTTCACGATGTTATACGTCGTTCTGTAGCAAATGGTGCTGCGTGTCTACTGATCAGTGAGGATCTTGATGAGGTATTGACCCTTTCGACACAAATAGGCGTTATGAGCCGCGAGGCGTTTCATGGACCCTTTAAACCCTCAGATATCAGTCGGTCTCGGATAGGGGAATTGATGGCAGGACATGTCTAGCCCTTTCGAGTTGATGCCCAGACAGTATTCCCCCTTTTGGCTAAGGGCAGTTTGTCTGATTTCCGGGATTGTTGTGGGGCTTGGACTCGCTACCGCGCTACTGATGTTGAATGGCGTCGATTTCGACGGGATCGTCCGGGAGTTTGTTCTCTATAGTTTTATCAGCAGTCGGGGTCTTGCCCAGACAATCTCCACGGGCACCCCTTTGCTCCTGGTAGGGCTAGCGTCGGCGATTGTTCTGAAACTGCGATTCTGGAATATCGGAATAGATGGGCAGGCATGGTTGGGCGCAATCGCGGCTAGTGGTATAGCAATCTATGATGTGGGTGATCCGTCATTTAGGCTTCTGATTATGGCCTGTGCCGCAATTATTGCTGGTGCTGTTTGGGTGGGAATCCCTGTGTTCCTTAAGATGCGGTTGGGCGTTAATGAAGTTATCTCCACATTGATGCTTACGTACGTTGCTTTCTTGGCTGCGCAACATTTTCTTTATGGTGACTGGCGGGATCCATCAACCAGTTGGCCAGTATCAGTGACATTTGATGAGAGCAGTGAGCGTTTAGCGAAGGTTGGCTTTGGTCATATCCATGAAGGAGTTTGGATATCACTGGGAGCCGGTCTTTTGGTCAGCTATCTCATGCTGGGTCATCGCTTTGGTTTTTTTCTATCGGCGATCGGTCTCAGTCCGAAAGGAGCAAAGGCCTCAGGTTTGCCGGTGCCGGTTGTCGTGATTCTCACCGTTTTGATCGGAGGGGGCTTATGCGGGTTGGCGGGCTTCGTGATTGTTGCCGGTCAGGAATACCGGCTGACTCAGTATGTGATACACGATCTTACGTTCAGCGCGATTCTGATTGCTTTTCTAGCGCGATTTAATCCTATAGCTGTTGTGCCAGTCTCCTTTCTGGTGGCGGGAATGTTTACAGCAGGAGAAACCTTAAAGGCGTTTTATCAACTGCCCCTATCGCTTATTTTGGTGGTCCAGGCGATCATTCTCGGAAGCGTGATATCTGTAGAATTTTTCAGCGCATACAAAGTTAGGATCAACGGTTACGGTTTATCAGGGCGCAAAGCGGATAGAGAACTTAGTCAGTGACTTTCGATTAGAACATCTTCAGATCATGGAATTTATTGTTTATTGGCTTAGTGCAACCCCGTCATATGCGGCACCGCTGTTGCTCGCAGCGCTGGGATTAATCATCAATGAAAGATCCGGTGTCCTGAATCTCGGAGCAGAGGGTATGATGGCATCCGGCGCTCTCGCAGGCGCTATCATCAGCCTGACCTATTCGTCTCCGCTGATGGGCGCTATCGCGGCGGTTATCGCAGGCGCGGGTATGGCCGTTGTTTTCGGCAGTTTAACCGTCGTCCTGAGATGTAATCAGGTCGTGAGTGGTCTTATTCTGGTCGCTTTAGGAGCTGGCGTTACAGGACTCTTGGGAAGAAATATTGTCGGTCAAACTCTCCCAGGTTTCAGTGATCTCGATCTTGGTGCTGTCTCGGATCTGCCGATGGTCGGTCCACTCATTTTCAGTCAGAACTCCTTAACTTATATCTCGTTTTTCTTTGCCGTAATCGTATGGTGGTGGATGTATCGCTCTGTCCATGGGCTACGACTTCGGGCAGTTGGTGAGAGTCCATCGACGGCTGATGCCAACGGTATTAATGTCATCGCCACGAGATTTTTAGCCGTAGTGGTCGGTGGCGCGTTCTGCGGCCTTGCAGGAGGATACTTGGCGCTAGCCTCTAGTTTTGTCTGGGTTGAGGGTATGATCTCGGGAAGAGGATGGATCGCAATAGGTTTGGTGATATTCGCCAGATGGAATCCGAGGCATGCAATCGTTGGCGCTCTACTGTTTGGTGCCGTAGAGGCATTAATTCCACGTGTGCAGGCGACAGGGGCGGACGTTCCCATTTATCTAATGATGATGTTGCCTTATCTGACTACTCTAGGTGTTTTGGTGATTGCGTCCAATCTTGATGGGAAAGGGTCTCGAGAACCGGCGAGTCTCGGTTTACCTTATGCGAGACAGGATCGACACTGAAGTGTTGAGTCCAAGTTCTCAGAGTCTGACGAGGTAGGTCCATGAGTAACAAAAACAAAATCGAAACGGGAACCGAGACTAGGAAGGTATCGGACTTAACACCGGGTTTGACATCGATAAGGATGACAGATGAGGAAATTCCAGTTATCGATCTTGCACCAATGTGGTCTGATGCCGCGAGCGGCAGAGTACGTTTAGGTAAGAAAATTTCAAGGGCCTGTGAGGAAATTGGATTCTTCTATGTGAAGAATCATGGCATCCCTGATTCCGTTATTTCTGATGCCCAGCGGGTCAGCAAAGGGTTTTTTAAACAGAGTGAGGGAGTGAAGAAATTAATCGAAGTGTCATCCTCCTCTTCCAACCGTGGGTACATTCCTCTGTATGGAGAGAAAAACAGTTCGGTCGCCAAGGGAGACTTAAAGGAAACTTTTGATATGTCAGTTGAAGTGGACGAGGATGATCCGCTCTGTCAGTTAAAAGGGGGGTTATATGGCCCTAATCAGTGGCCTGAGAGTCCGCGCGATTTTAAAGCAGTGATGATGGTCTATTTTGAGGAGATGACAGGATTGAGTCGCACTCTCTATGACGCGTTCGCCCAATCACTCGGCTTGAAGCCACAGTTTTTTTCTAGGTATCTCAGTAAACCTCTGGATATATGCAGATTGCTACAGTATCCACCCCAGGAGGAAGTGCTAGACGAGGAGCAGATCGGCACAGGGGCGCATTCGGATTTTGATTGTTTTACGATCTTATGGCAGGACGCAAACGGTGGTCTGCAGGCATTAAGAAGGGATGGGATCTGGATCGATGCATTGCCAATTCCCAACACACTCCTCGTCAATGTCGGTGACATGTTGCAACGGTGGACCAATGGGAAATTTGTATCGACAGTTCATAGGGTAATAAATCGGTCTGGAAATGAGAGAAATTCAATGGTGTTCTTTGCGGCGCCCGATTACGAAACGGTAATCGATTGCATTCCCAGTTGCCTTGAGAGTGGAGAAGTCCCGAAGCACCAGCCTGTGACATCAGGGGAATACATCGTATCAAGATATGAGGAGGTGCTGATCTGAATGAAGATCTTCCAAGATCGCTCCCCTCCTTCCCCACATGGGGCATGCTTTGAATAGTCTAGAAAATACCAAAG
>CAYSMI010000053.1:0-3510 GCA_964432165.1 uncultured Acidiferrobacter sp. | reverse complement strand
CCGGCCGAGATTATTGCCACCGAATGTCTTTTCTTTCAGCCGCAGGCAGCAGTGGGGTCCGCTGGCGGTGTCATTACAGAGTATGTGTACCGGGTTCCACATCCGTTTTGTGCGGTTCTCTATAAATCCTGTCCGTTTGACGAGTCCCGTCGGGATGTCATTACGATCTTTGTACAGTCCGAAGAGGAGGAGAGAATCAGAGCGCACACCATGATGAGTATTGTGGATCCGGAAAGCAGTGATACTTCTATCCGCCTTTTCCAGCAGACGATCTTTGCACAGGATAAACCAATACTGGAAAACCAATTCCCCAAGAAGCTTCCCTTAGATCCCCTGGACGAGATTTCGATGCGGGCTGATCGAATGGCGGTGACCTACAGAAAATGGCTTGCCAGCACGGGTATCCGTTATGGAGTGATCCCGTGCACGGATTCGCTTTAGCAGGGTGAACCGTTTGGAAGGGGATGCCTTAAAGGAATGGATTCCTATTGCGTCGGGTACGGATCTCGTATCGCGTCACGTTTTTCACGGCCGTCTGCCGGGCCAGGATCTGGCGATCTGGCGCGCCGATGATGGTTTTGTCAATGTCTGGCAGAACCGGTGTCGGCATCGCGGGGTTCGACTGACTATCGGAGCCAATGATGGCGCGCAGTTGCGGTGCCAGTACCATGGATGGTGTTATGCCAATCGAACCGGGACGTGTACCTATATCCCTGCCCATCCGGGCGATCCTCCAGCCCAGACTTTGGGTAACCAAGCGTTTCCTTCGATGGAAAAGTACGGACTCGTTTGGACAACCTTGGGTATTAAGCTCCCTGAGCCAACCGTCCACGGACTCGAGAACGAAGAGATATTGACGCTTCGAGCAGTCCCAGTGAATGCGCCGATGCAGATCGTCTGTGATCGGCTGCGAGAAGGAGCGCAGCGGTTCGACCGTCGTGTATCGCAGAGTGAACCCAGGGCCGAAGCGTTTAGCGACGGACCGATGCATGTTGTAGTGAGAAATATTGCTGATTCACCAGATACCGCGCTGACACTGTTAATCCAGCCCGTGGGGTCAGACCAGTCAGTGATCCGGGGCGTATTGAGCGGCGATCCAAGTGCGGATAATCCGATGCCGCTGTGGCGTTTTTTCAGCAACGCTTTAAATCAGATGCGAGACGACATTGAAGTGAATTCCTTAACAGCATCAGTCGATCATCTACAAAAAGCTGATGTTTTGGGTACTCCCCGCCCTCCGGCCACGTCCAGGATTGTCGATGAAAGGCCTAGCGACCAGTACCTGACGGTCAGGGTGTCTGAGAAGCGGCCTGAGGCCGAGGGGATTGTTGCTCTGGAATTAACCCCGGTCAAAGGACTGTTACCTGCCGTTCAGCCGGGTGCGCATATCGATCTTTGTCTTCCGGGAAAGCATGCCGCACAGTATTCGCTGGTTAACGGCCCGACTGAAACTGACCGGTACATCCTCGGTGTAAAGCTTGAGGAAGACAGTGGCGGAGTGTCACGTTATCTGCATGAGGAGCTTCAGAAGGGTGACGAGATAAAGATATCGCCCCCAAGAAGTCGGTTTCCCTTGCGAAGGGATGCTGTTAATACTGCCCTCATCGCGGGGGGGATAGGAATTACGCCGATACTCTCGATGGCGAAGACGTTAAATCACGTCAAACTGAATTTTGCCCTTCACTACTTCGTCCGCTCCCAGAATCACATTCCTTTCACGCCGGATATAGAACGACTGGGGTCAGACGCTGACCTTCATGTTGGATTATCGATAGAAGGAACCGAAAACCAGATCTCAAAGATACTGGATGGATACGACTCGGAAACTCAGGTTTATGTCTGTGGCCCGCCTCCCATGCTGGAAATGGCGAAGCGCATGGCGAGAGAAAAAGATATTCCAGAAAGAATGCTCCATACCGAATACTTTGAAAATCCAAATGCTATCGATCTGGCCGGAGCATTCCGAGTTGTATTGAGTAAATCCAACAGGGCATTTGACGTCCCGTCGGGGAAAAGTCTCTTGCAGGTGCTTCAGGAAAATGGCGTCGCCGTACCCTCGTCGTGCGAACAGGGGGCCTGTGGTACATGTGTGGTGAAACTGTTGGCAGGTGATCCCATGCATCAGGACGTATATCTCAGTGAATCGGAGCGACGGGAAAACAAGTGGATCGCAACCTGTGTCTCGAGATCTGCTTCAGATGAACTCGTTCTCGATCTTTAGGGCGCGTCCGTGCTTAAGTTATACGACTACGAGTTATCCGGAAACTGCTTCAAGATCAGGTGGTTTCTCAATATCCTGGGCGTTGAATATGAGTCGATCACAGTAGAGTTTTATCCGGGCAAGGAGCATAAGTCGTCCTGGTTCAAAGAGATTAATCCCTTAGGGCAACTGCCCGTCATTGACGATGATGGCATTAGGCTACGAGATGCACAGGCGATCCTGGTATATCTCGCGACCCAATACGATCAAAGCGGAAAGTGGTATCCCGTAGATGATGCCCGACAGGTCGGTGAGATATCTCAATGGCTTTCATTTGCCGATAGCCTGACCACCACCATATCTTCTGCACGACTCGCAACAACGTTCTTCTTTGATTTTGATCTGGAAAAGTGTCAGGCCGGTGGTCACAAACTTCTGCGAATTCTTGATGAACATCTCTGGTTTCAGGAGAAAAAGCAGTTGGAATGGTTGTGCAACGGCGCTCATCCATCACTGGCAGAGATAGCCTGTTTCCCTTATATCGCGCTGTCTGAGGAAGGCGGAATCTCACGGCAGGAATATGCTGCTGTGCGCCGGTGGATCGACCGAGTCAAAAGAATTCCCGGATTCATTGTCATGCCGGGGATTTTCCCGGCCGGTTCATGAGCACAAAATGGCGTTCGGCCTGAAAGACCAGGCTCGACAGAAATTTCCGCTTTAGTGGAGGCGTAAAATGACGAGTCCCATGAACGTCCTGTTTCTGATGGCGGATCAGCTTGCTCCGCACTTCCTGCCCGCCTATGGCCATCCGGTGGTGAAAACGCCGAGACTCGATGAGATTGCGCAGAACAGCGTTGTTTTTGATGCGCATTACTCGAATTCGCCGCTGTGTGTGCCGGCCCGGGCAGGGTTGATGACGGGTCGGATGCCGTCTGCGATTGACTGTTTTGACAGCGGCTGTGACTACCCGTTCTCTGTCCCGACACTCGCGCATTACCTCCGCGCGGCAGGTTACGAGACGGTACAAAGCGGCAAAGCGCACTTTATCGGCCCTGATCAGTTGCATGGTCTTGAAAAAAGACTCACCACGGACATCTGTCCGTCGGACAACTGCTGGTATGGGATCTGGGACGATCCGGACCGGATTCTTGACTGGTTTCATACCCTGGAGAATGTTGTGACGGCCGGGATTGCCGAGCGGTCGAGTCAGCAGGATCACGATTTTGACGCGACGCATACCGCGGTCCGCTGGCTTTATGACTATGCCCGTAGCCCCGACCAGCGACCGTTCTTTCTGAAAGTGTCTTTCA